>NZ_JBIVEG010000008.1:134795-192701 GCF_044747545.1 Streptomyces sp. NPDC090077 | reverse complement strand
CCCTCTCACACCCCAGCTCTTCTCGTCGCGCGCGGCCGCCGCCCCGGGGGGGGGGGGGGGGGCGCCGGGGGGCGGGGGGGGGGGGGGGGCCCCCCCCCCCCCCCCCCCGCTCCGGCGTGTCCGGGACCCGACGGCAAAGGATTTGGTCTAGACCTTGACAGGTCCAGACCAGTATCGGTTCAGTGGCGGTAGTTGTCGCCCCCCACCTCCCCGCGGCAATTCCCCCCACCCCTGGAGCACTTACGTGATACGCACGCTTCGCCACCGCGCCCTCTCGCTCGCCGTGGCCGCCGCCGCGACCCTCGGCCTGGCCGTCGCCCTGCCCGCCTCCCCCGCCGCCGCGGCCCCCGCCTGCGCCGGGGCCTGGAGCTCCTCCGCCGTGTACACCGGCGGCACGACCGCCTCGTACGGCGGCCGCAACTGGCAGGCCAAGTGGTGGACCCAGGGCGAGACGCCCGGCACCACCGGCCAGTGGGGCGTCTGGTCCGACCAGGGCGCCTGCGGCGGCGGGGGCCAGGACCCCGACCCCGGCAACCCCTCCGGCTTCGTGGTCAGCGAGGCCCAGTTCAACCAGATGTTCCCGAACCGGAACCCCTTCTACACCTACAACGGCCTGGTGGCGGCGCTCTCCGCGTACCCCGGCTTCGCCAACACCGGCGACGACACCGTCAAGCGGCGCGAGGCGGCGGCCTTCCTCGCGAACGTCTCGCACGAGACGGGCGGCCTAGTGTACATAGTGGAGCAGAACACCGCCAACTACCCGCACTACTGCGACGCCTCCCAGCCCTACGGCTGTCCCGCCGGCCAGGCCGCGTACTACGGCCGCGGCCCCATCCAGCTCAGCTGGAACTTCAACTACAAGGCGGCGGGCGACGCGCTCGGCATCAACCTGCTCGCCAACCCCTACCTGGTGGAGCAGGACCCGGCCGTCGCGATGAAGACGGCGCTCTGGTACTGGAACACCCAGAACGGCCCCGGCACGATGACCGCGCACGCCGCCATGGTCAACGGTGCGGGCTTCGGCGAGACGATCCGCTCCATCAACGGGGCCCTGGAGTGCAACGGCGGGAACCCGGCACAGGTGCAGAGCCGGGTGAGCAAGTACCAGAGCTTCACCCAGCTGCTGGGCGTCACCCCGGGGAACAACCTGGGCTGCTGACGGTGCGGAGGCCCCGGCTCACCGGCCGCGCAGCTCCGTGGCCAGCTGGGCGCGGGAGCGGACGTCGAGCTTCTGGTAGATCCGGGTGAGCCGGGCCTCCACCGTCTTGACGCTCAGGAACAGCTTCGCCGCCGCCTCCTGGTTGCTGGCTCCCCCCGCGACCAGCAGGGCGAGCCGGGCCTCCGCCTCGGTCAGGGCCGCCACCCCGGGGTGCGGGCCGCAGCTCTCGGGCGCGTTCTCCCGGGCCAGGTCCAGCCAGGGCCCGGCCCCGGCGGCCTCGAACAGGTCGGCGGCGGCCCGCAGGGCGGCGCGGGCGGGCGCCCGTCGGCGCCGCCTGCGTTCCACGCGGGCCAGCGCCAGCAGGGTGCGGCCGTGTTCGAGGGGCAGTCCGAAGGCGCCGAACCGCTCGGCGGTGGCCTCCAGCAGGGCGACGGCCGGCTCCGGTTCGCCCCGCGCGGACAGGCACAGCCCGCGGGCCCGGTCCAGGGCGGCGAGGACGGTGGTCCGGCCCAGGGAACGGGCGACCGGGGTGACCCGGTCCAGCAGCCCGGCGGCGTCTCCGGGCGCGTCGGCGGCCACCAGCGCCTCGGCGAGCTCCCCGTGCCAGCGCAGCACGGAGGGGTCCACCACCTGCTGGGCCTCCTCCAGGGCGGCGACCCGGCTCAGGGTGGCGACCGCCTTCGCGGCCTCCCCGGTGGCCAGTTCCACGGTGCCGAGCGCGTACAGGCCCCGGGACAGGAAGACCTGGTCACCCTCCTCCTCGGAGGCCCGGATGCCCCGGCGGGCGTAGGCGGCGGCGCGGGCGAAACTGCCGCCGGCGGCCTCGGCGGTGGCGGCCACGTACCAGGCCGGACCGGGTGAGAGGCCCGCCTCGATGGTGAGTTCCAGGGCGCGGCGGGCGTGCAGGGTCGCGCGTACGCAGTTCCCGCGGCGCAGTTCGGCCTCGGTCATGCTGCGCAGCACCTCGAAGACGTCTTCGGCGGAGCCGGTGCGCTGGACGGCGGGCAGCAGGACGAGGAGCTGGCGGCGGGCGTCGGCGAGCCGGTCGTCGAAGAGGGCGTGCCGGACGGCGAGGAACTGGGGGGCGTTGCGCATGCCGAGGGGGACCTCGGGGGCGGGCAGGGCGAGGGCCTCGGCCAGGATGTCCTCGGCGTCGGGGCAGCCGAGGATGCGGCCCATCCGGGCGCGGACGGTCAGGGCCATGGCTTCGGCGACCTGGTCCCCGCCGGCCTTCGCGAGCGCCCCGGCCTCGGCGGCGGCGTCCCGGGAGCGGACGGGGTCGCCGTCGCCGATGTTGTGCTTCCAGGCGATCCGCAGCTGGACGGCGGCCTGGAGCGCGGGGTCCCCGGCCGCGTCGGCGACGGCGTGGGCGATGGTCTCCTCCAGGTCGGCCAGGGCCTGCCCGGCGGCGTCGATCACCGCGAGCCGGGCCCGTACCCGCTGGGCGGGCGAGGCGTCGCGGGCGAGCACGGCACGGGTGGCGCGGCGGGCGAGGTCGGCGCGGCCGGCCCAGCCCGCGTCCTCGGCGGCGCAGACGAGCCGGGCGAGCTGCTCCTCGGGGAGGGCGGCGGGGGTGCGTTCGGCGGCGAGCAGCCCGAGTTCGGCGGCCAGGGCCCGCCGGCCCCGGCGGCGGCAGGCTCCGGCGGCGCGGGTGATCTCGGCGGCGAGGTCCGCGTCGGGGGTGTCGACGGCGAGCGCGCGGTGGCGTACGGACTCGACGGGGTCCTCGACGGCGGCGGCCAGCGCGGCGTGCCCGGCGGCCCGCTCGGGCCAGCCGGCGTCGGCGGCCAGTGCGGCCGGCAGGGCGCCGGCGGTGAAGGCGACGGCGCCGTCCTCGGCGACGGTGACCAGCCCGGCCCGCTCGGCCTGGGCGAGTTCCGCCTCGGCGTCGCGGCGTCCGGCCCGGCGCAGCAGCACGGTGGTGGGGCGGGCGGCGAGGGCGGCGAGCAGCAGGGTCGGGCGGGTCCGGGCGGGGGCGGCGGCGAGGAACCGGCGGGCGACCTCGCGGGCCTGGCCGGTGACGGGCAGGGTGTCCGCGTGGTGGGCGCCGACGCCCTGTCCGGCGGCGGCTTCGGCGAGGGAGTGGCCGAGGGCGAGGGCGAGGCGCGGGTTGCCGCCGCTGGCCTGGTGGATGCGGCCGGCGAGGCGGGCGGGCAGACCGTGGCGGAGCAGCAGTTCGGCGACCTCGTCGGCGCCGAGCGCGGGGACGTGGACGACGGGGGTGCCGGGGCCGCAGAGGGATTCGGCTACGGGTGCGTCCCGGACGCACTCGGCGGCGAGGACCCGGACCCGCGGCGGGGTCAGGCGCAGGACGAAGCGGAGCAGGTCGGTGCTCTCGGGGTCGAGCCACTGGGCGTTGTCGAGGACGAGCAGGAGGGGGCCGGAGGCTGCGAGGCCGCGGAGCACTTCGACGACGGCCAGGCGCAGGGCGACGTGGTCGCGGCCGGCGCGGGGGGCGTCGGCCTCGCGGCGGAGCAGGGCGATGGCGGTGCGCTGGGGTCCGGCGAGGCGGTCCAGGGCGGTGCGGGGGACGGAGGCGAGGAGGGCCGCGGCGGCGGCCTCGGGTATCTCGCGGTCGGCGGCCTCGGGGGCGAGGCGCAGGACGGTCTCGCGCCGCCGGCCGGCGGCGGCCGCGACGGCCCGGGCCACCTCGGTCTTCCCGGAGCCGGCGCATCCGGTGAGGACGGCGCGGCCGTGCGTGGTCAGCGCCCGGTCGACCGCCTCGATGAGTGCACCGTGTCCGACGTTGGTGTCAGCGTTCCCCGTCGCCGCCACGCACAGCCACCAGCCTTTCGCGCCCCTGCTCCTGTGCCCTTCCTGTGAGACGCGACAATACGAGGTCAGCCCCCCGACGGACCCGGATTGTGACGCAGAATTCAGTCAGGCGGCAGGAATGCGCGGCGGGTCTGCCGGTACGGGAGGTACCGGCAGACCCGCGCACTGGGTTGGTCCGTACCATCGGTCCGTCAGAACGGAGTTGGGGGGCTCCGCCGGGACCGGTGCGGGACCGGGATCAGAAGCCGAGGCTCCAGGAGTCGATCTTGCCGGTGTCGCCGCCGGCGTTGTCGTTCACACGGAGCTTCCAGGTGCCGTTCGCGACCTCGGAGGAGGCGTTGACGGTGTAGGTCTGGTTGATGTTGTCCGTGCTGCCGCCGGCCCGGTTGTGCAGGGTGTAGACGGTGCCGTCGGGGGCGACCAGGTCGACCTTCAGGTCACCGATGTAGGTGTGCGCGATGTTCACGCCCACCTTGAGGGCGGACGGGGCGTTGCCGGTCACGCCGGAGACGGTGATCGGGCTCTCCACCGTGGCGTTGTCGGCGATGGCGAAGTCGGCGGTGTTCTCGAAGGCCGGGGTGGGCTGGGTCGAGGTCACGGCGTTGACGGTCGCGGTGGCGTCGGCGAGGCCGGTGCCGCAGCCGCCGGTGCAGGTGCCGGCCAGCGGGCGGGCGTTGGCCTTGATGGCCGACTCGATCTGCGCCGGGGTCAGCGAGGGCTTGGCCGCGACGAGGAGGGCGGCGAGGCCCGCGACGTGCGGGGCGGCCATGCTGGTGCCCTGGTACGGCTTGTAGATCTCGGCGCCGGGGGTGGTGGTGCCGCCGTTCAGCGTCGACAGGATGCCGTTCTCGGGGGTGGTGACGGTGCCGGGCGTGTCGGTGGCGCGGCGGGTCTCACCGCCCGGGGCGGCGACGTCGATGATCGTGCCGTAGTTGGAGTAGAAGGAGCGGTCGCCGGTGCGGTTGCTGGCGGCCACGTTGATCACGTTGTTGCAGCTGGCGGGCGAGAAGCCGGCCGCGTCCGCGTTGCTGTTGCCGGCGGCGACCACGACGGTGGTGCCGCGGGCGACGGCCGCGTTGATGGCGTTCTGGTAGCTGGCGGTGCAGGCGCCGGAGCCGCCGAGGCTCATGTTGATGACCTTGGCGGGGGTGGCGTTCGCCGGGACGCCCGAGACGGTGCCGCCGGAGGCCCAGGTGATGGCGTCGACGATGTCCGAGGTGGCGCCGCCGCACTTGCCGAGCACGCGGACGGGCTGGATCTTGGCGTTGTACGCGATGCCCGCGACGCCCTTGCCGTTGTTGGTCGCGGCGGCGATGGTGCCCGCGACGTGCGTGCCGTGCCAGGAGGAGTCGCTGGCCTTCGAGCCGGTGCCGCACTCGCCGGCCGCGCTCCAGTCGCCCTGGTCCGCCGGGTTGTTGTCGCGGCCGTTGCCGTCACGGGCGGCGGTGGAGCTGCTGATGAAGTCGTAGCCGGCGACGATGTTCGGGGCCACGTCGGAGTGGGCCACGTAGCCGGTGTCGATCACGGCGACGGTGACGCCGGAGCCGGTGGTCTTGTCCCAGGCGGCGGGCACGTTCATGCCGGCGGTGGGCTCGAAGAGGTCCCACTGCTTGGCGTACTCGGTGTCGTCCGGGGTGGCCATGGCGTAGGCGCGGGAGTCCGGCTCGACGTAGGCGACGTCCGGGTCGGCACGGAACTGGTCCATCACCTTCGCGGCGTCGGCCGGGGCGGTCGCACCGCCCAGGTTGACGAGCGCGGCTCCGGTACCGAGGCGGCGGTCGAACTTGGCCTTCTTGCCGGCCTTCTGGCCCTTGGCGGCGGCGTCGTTCGCGGCCGCGTCGTTCGAGCTGGCCTCGGAAGCCGAGGACTTGTAGCCGACGATCAGGTTCTCGACGGGGGCGGCGGCGGGAGTGGCGGGGGCCGCCGCGGCGGGGAGGGTGGAGGCTGCCGGGTCGTTCGCGGGCGTCACGGCCACCGCGGCGGTGGCGGACCCTGCGAGCAGGGTGACGGACATGGCGACGACGGATATGAGCCGTCGACGGGGTGCGTGCACGTTGTTCCCCTTTACGGGCCGGTTCCGGGCAGGCCGGAGCGGCCGGTCGGTGCAGTGTGGGAGGTGGAACAGGCGGTGGCGGAACCCGGACGGGCTGGTCGAACCCGCCCCGGCACCGCCGCGCCACGTCGCCCGGCCGCAACGGCGGGGCTGGGCGACGGCGTACCCGGCGGTCAGCGCGTCCGCGGTCGTTTCACACCATGTGGGGTTGGTGCGGGGCCGCCCGGGGCGCGGAAGATCGCCGGTGGGCAGACAGTAGGCAACGCGGGAGTGAACCCGATACGGGGAAAACCCTTGTCCGGACCCTGTGGGGCCCCTCCCCCGCCCGGGGGTTACCGGGGGTCGGCTCCCTCCCCGGGGTCAGCGCGGGTTGAGCCTGCGGAAGTACGTCCAGCTGGACTCGTTGGGCTCGGCCCACTTCTCGGGCGCGCGGGCGAACTCCGGGTGGTGCGCGGCGATGTACGCACGGGTGCGCTCGGGCACCTCGGCGTAGGAGGCGAGCTTCACGCCCCGGCAGTGGAAGGCGAGGCCGCCGGGGCGCTGCCCCTGCTCCATCCAGGGCAGCCAGGGGGACATGCGGGTCCAGGACATGGTGGCGGGGACGCTCGGGGCGTCGCCGGCGAGGGCCGCGGCGGAGGTGAAGAACTGGAAGAGCTCCAGGGCCCGGTAGGTGTCGTCGGCGGAGTTCAGCGGGTAGTCGGCGACCGGCAGCGGGGAGGGGTAGGCGAGGGGGATTTCCAGGCTGAAGCAGACCTGGTCGCCCAGTTCGGTGCGCGGGACGGGGAAGGGCCGCCACCGCTGGTTGGCCGGATCGTTCCAGACGTGCACCACGGGCTTGTCCTGCCAGGTCTCCAGGATCTCCCGAGTGACGGGGTCGAGGTAGAAGGCGGCCTCGCGGGACAGCATCCGGTGGCCGCCGCCCTCCTCGTCGGCCTCCAGCCGGGCGGCGTTGAGGCCCTCGAAGCCGAAGAGGCGGCGGTAGGGCTCGCCGGGGGCCCAGGAGTGGATGTCGCCGGTCCACCAGAAGACCGTGTCCCCGCCGTCGAGGGAGGCGCGGGTACGGGCGAAGTCGCGCAGGAGCTCTTCCGGTGTCATACGAGAACTCTCGGGGCCGGGGCCCCGGCCGGACAAGCACCGGACGGGCCAACCTGGCGCTGCGCGGGGCCGGAACGGACGCCGGGCGGCGCGGGCCCCGGCAGGGACCCTCCCGGAGGCGGAACGGGCCGTTGCCCGGGCCGGGCGGCCCCGTGACCGGGCCGGGGCGCAGGCCGGGACGCGGACCGCGCGGCCCCGGCAGCGGGGCCCGACGGGCCCGGAAGGAGCCCGGACGGGGGCGAGGGGGCGCGGCCCGGGGCGGCGCCCGGTACCCGGTGCCCGGGGTGCCGGGCGGCAACGGTGCACACCTCCGAACCCGCGGCAGCGCCCTGGTGCGGACGCCCGGTTGACGGCCCGGCGCGGCAGCGGCGACCGTGGCCGTCATGGGGAACGGAAACCGCCTGCCGGCGCTGCTCGTCTGCCTGGTGCTGGGCCTCGGGCTGGCCGCCGCCGTGCTGGGCGCCTCCCGGGCGGCCGCCCCGCGCCACGCCTCCGCCGTCGGCGACCGCGTGGACCTCTCCGCCGTCGCGCCCGAGCCCGCTCCGCCGCCCGCCGGACCGGACGCCTCGACGGGCACGGTGACCGTGGACTGCGGGCGCAACGAGGAGGGCCACTGGAACGAGGACAACCTCGTGGTCTCGCCCGGACTGCCGTCGGGCGCCCACCACACCCACGCGTACGTGGGCAACCTGTCCACGGACGCCCTGTCCACCGACGCCTCGCTGGCCGCCGCCGCCACGAGCTGCACCGGCGGCGACCGTTCCTCGTACTACTGGCCGGTCCTGCGGCGCACCGACCGGCCGGGCGACCGCGCGCACGAGGGAGCCGCCGGGCACGGCAACACGGGGGAGATCCTGCGCGAGGCCTCCGTGCGGGTGGAGTTCCGCGGCAGCCCGGTCGGCAAGGTGGTGGCGATGCCCCGCTTCCTGCGTGCGATGACGGGCGACGCCGTCGCGTACACGGCCGCCACGGACGCCGGCGTCCGGGCCCGCTGGGGCTGTTCGGGCTCCCCCGGCCGGTCCACGACGGGCTACCCGCGCTGCCCGGCCGGCGAGCTGGTGACCCGTACGCTCGTCTTCCCCTCCTGCTGGAACGGGCTGGACACGGCCGCCGCCGACCACCGCTCCCACCTGGTGTTCCCCTCCGCCGGCGGAGTGTGCCCCTCGGGCACGTTCCCCGTGCCCGAGCTGCGGCTGTCGCTGGCCTACGCGGTGGCGCCGCAGGTGCCCATCGCCCTCGACTCCTTCCCCGAGCAGCGGCACAGCCCGAAGACCGACCACGCCATGTTCGTGGACGTGATGACCGACGGGCGGATGGGCGAACTGGTCGGCTGCCTCAACGAGGGCCGCACCTGCCGGATGTGAGTGACGCGGGTCACATGAACCGGTGGGCGCCCGCAGGCGTGTTCCGACCGCACGACGCAGAACGAGGCGGACGGAGAACCTGTATGCCTGGACCACTGTGGCCCCGCAGTCGGCGGGGCTCGACCGACGAGGCACTGATCAGGGCGGTGTACGAGGAGCACGGCAACGCCCTGCTGGCCTACGCGACCCGGCTGACCGGGGACCGGGCCGCCGCCGAGGACGTCGTCCAGGAGACCCTGATCCGGGCCTGGCGGCATTCCGAGGTCCTGGTGAACGGGAAGGGCTCGGTGCGCGGCTGGCTGCTCACCGTGACCCGCAACATCATCACGGACCGGTACCGCGCCAAGGCCGCACGGCCGCCGGAGGTCTCCGGTTCCGCGGCCGCTCCCCCCGTCGAGGGGGACCACGCGGACGCGGTGGTCGACACCATGACGGTGCTCGGCGCACTGGACCGGCTGTCGCCGGAACACCGGGACGTGCTGACGGAGTTGTACTACCGCCAGCACAGCGTGGCCGAGGCCGCGGACCGGCTCGGCATCCCGGCGGGCACGGTCAAGTCGCGCTCGCACTACGCGCTGAAGGCCCTGCGCGAGGTGTTCGGGGACGGCGCCGGTGACGGCGCCAGAAGGAGAGGAAACGGCCGGCCGCCCCAGCAGCCCGGCGGACTGCGGGAGGTGGTGGCGTGAACCGGCAGCGGCACGAGGAGGAACTGGAACTGCTCGGCCCGTACGTGCTCGGCGTCCTGGACGAGGAGGACGTGCGGCGGGTCGAGGAACACCTCGGCGACTGCGTGCGGTGCCGGGAGGAGGTGGCCGCGTTGCGCGAGATGGAGAGGGCCCTCGGGGAGGTGCCCGAGGAGGCCTTCCTCGACGGGCCCCCGCAGGGCGGGGACCTGATGCTCCAGCGGACCCTGCGGCAGGTGCGCGGGGAACGGGCGTCGGCCGCACGGTGGCGGACCGGCGTGGTCGGCCTGGCGGCGGCGGCCTCGCTGGCGGCCGTGTTCTGGGCCGGGGCCCGGGTGGGCGCGGACACCGGGAGCACCGGGGCGCTGCCCCCGCCGCCGTCGCCGACCGCGTCGGCGCTGCCCTCGCCGCCGGTGGCGGGGACCCGGGTGGCCTCCGCGACGGACGCGGGTACGGGCGCCCGGATGACCGTACAGCTGACGCCGGCCGCCAAGTGGGTGCGGCTGCACGCGGCGGTGACCGGGGTGCCGGCGGGCGAGCGGTGCCGTCTGGTGGTGGTCTCGCGGGACGGTACGCGCTCCACGGCCGGCGGCTGGGTGGTGGGCACGGCCGAGCACGGCGAGGGCAAGGGCGCGGCCCTGGACGGCTCCGCGGCAGTGGACCCCTCGGACGTCAAGGAGGTCCTGGTGGTGAACGAGGCGGGCCGGACCTTCGTGTCCGTGCCGGTGTAGGGGGTGGTACGGGGACCCGCGCGGGTCCCCGTACCGTCCCGTCACGGGTGGTGGAAGCGGACCTCGGGGGCGCCGGCGGACGGGCCGTCGAGGACCGGTGCGGGCTTCCCCTTCAGGTGCCGGTCGAAGAAGGCGGCGACGTAGGTCCGGGTCAGCTCGACGGCACGGGCGCCGGACAGCGGCGCGTCCGGGTGGGGCACGCCGAGCTGGTCGCGGATGGCGGGGAAGTCGGTGGGGCCGAAGTGGTCGGTGCCGTCGACGGTGATCCAGCGCTTCCAGCCGTCGAGGCGCGGCCACGCCCCGCCCCAGTCGCCGTTCGAGGAGCTCCCGGGCGCGCTGTCGGCCGCGCCGAACAACAGGAAGGGGCGGCCCCCGATACCGGCGGCCGGGTAGGGCGCGGGCAGGCCCCCGTCCAGGTCGGCGCCCGCGCGGATCCGCGGGTCGGCGGCCATGGCCTTCAGGGCGGCGCTGCCGCCGATGGAGTGGCCGCCCATGGCGATGCGCGTGGTGTCGATCAGCCCGGCGTGGCGCCACGCGGGGTGGCGGCCGGTGAGCCGGTCCAGGAGGAAGGACACGTCCTTGGCCCGGACGTCGGTGACGGCGTGGTGGCCGCCCGGGCCCTCGGCCGGTCCGCAGGCCAGGCAGGTCAGGATGCGGCCGCCGGGGAAGGCGGCGGCATCGCTCTCGTAGGCGTGGTCGACGGCGGCGACCACGTAGCCCCGGGAGGCCAGGTCCTCGGCGAGGGAGGTGAGGGTGGCGCGGGGCACGGTGAATCCGGGCGAGAGCACGATCAGCGGGTAGCGGCCCTGGACGGGCCGGGCGCCGACGCGGGCGTGGGCCCGGGTGGCGGCGAAGGCGGCGGGGTCGATGACCTTGTCGAGGCCCTTCGCGGTGAGGATGAGCCGGGCCTCCTCGGTGCTCAGGTAGGGCGCGGGGGCGCGGCCGGTACCGCGCTGTGCCGGATAGCGCAGGGTGACCATCAGCTCGCGGGGGCCGCTCTGCGCCCAGGGGTCGGTCCTGCTGCGGTCGGTCAGGTGGAGGTCCTCCTGGCCGACCGCGAACCGTCCTGTGGGCGCGGGCAGTTCGGGGGCCGCGGCCGTGCGGGCCCCGGCGGCCGCGGAAAGGGCGGAGGGGGCGGCGGATGCGGTGGAGGCCGCCGTCAGCGGGACGGCGAGCAGGAGGGCGCTTAAGGCCGCGGCGGCCGCGGTACGGCGTCTGATCTTCATGGACCCGACGCTAGGCGTGCCGCGGCCGCCCCCTCGTCGCCCCGCAGGCTGATCCACCGTCACCCCCCGGTCGCAGTCGGATGCTCCGCAGGTCGTACGGGTTGCCGCGGCGGGGGGCCGGTGCCCGGGAGCCGTCCGGCCCCGGGCACCGCCCTCGCGCACGGGCCGCTACGCGTGCAGCCGCACCGGGAGGTCGTGCAGGTCGTTCTGGGTGAGGACCGGCTTGTTGCGCAGTTCCCCGCGGGTGACGGCCAGGCTGAGCTCCGGGAAGCGGGCGTAGAGGGCCGGGAGGGCCACGAGGGCCTCCAGCCGGGACAGCGCCGCGCCGGGGCAGACGTGGGGGCCGTGGCCGAAGGCGATGTGCCGGTTGGGGGTGCGGGTGATGTCGAACCGGCCCGCGTCCTCGCCGTGCTGGGCCTCGTCGCGGCCGAGCGCGCCGAAGGAGACGATCAGCCCCTCGCCCGCCGGGAGGATCCGGTCCCCGACCTCGATGTCCTCGGTGGCGAAGCGGATCAGTACGTGCGAGGTGGGGGTGGACCAGCGCAGGGTCTCCTCGATGACGTTCTCCCAGGGCACCTCCCCCTTCAGGACGAGGGCCCGCTGCTCGGGGTGGGTCTCCAGGGCGACGACGGCGTTGACGATCAGGCTGATCGTGGTCTCGTGCCCGGCCGCGACCATCAGCTGGAGGGTGTTGGTGATCTCCTCGGTGCTGAGGTGGTCGCCGTCCTCGGAGGCGGCGATCAGCGCGCTGGTGAGGTCGTCGCCGGGGGTGGCCCGCTTGGACTCGACGATCCGGGAGAAGAGCGCGCCGAGGTCCGCCATCATCTGCGGGACCTCCTCGGGGAGGGTCTGCGTGGAGAAGAACTTCTCGAAGAGGGCCTTCAGGCGCGGGTGCTCGGCGGCGTCGACGCCCATCAGCTCGCTGATGACGTTCATCGGCAGCGGGTAGGCGAAGTGCGCCTTCAGGTCGACGGTCTCCCCGGCCGGGAGGGCGGCCAGCGCGTCGAGCGACCGGGTGGTGAGGGCTTCGATGCCGGCGCGCAGCTTCTCCACCCGGCGGGCGGTCAGGGCCTGGGCCACGAGGGTGCGCAGCCGGCGGTGCTCGTCGCCGTCGACGGTGAGCATGGAGCGGCCGGGGTTGGCGAGGCCTATCAGCGGCCAGTCGAGGGGGATCTCGCCGCGCTGCCAGGCGCCCCACACGTTGATGTCCTTGACGACGCGGGGGTCGGTGAGGAGCTTGCGGGCCTCGGCGTGGTGGGTGACGGCGTACACGGCGACGCCGCCGGGGAGGACGACACGGGCCAGCGGGCCGGCGGCGCGCAGGGCGGCGCTCTCGGCGTCGAGGTCGGTGACGAAGGGGTCGAGGGCGAGGGGGGCGGGGCCGGTGTGGTCGATCGGGCAGGTCACGGGGTGCCTCCAAGCGCGGGGGTCGGGGTGTAGGTCACGGGGAGTGCGCTGAGGCCGCGCAGCCAGGGCGAGGGGCGCCGGGTGAGTTCGGCGGCCGGGCCGGCGAGGTCGACGTCGGGGAGCCGGTCGAGGAGGACCTCGATGCCGGTCCGGGCGATGGCCTCGGCGACCTCCTGGGCCGGGAAGGGGCAGCGGTGTTCCCCGTGGCCGAAGGAGAAGAAGGCGTTGTTCCCGCCGGTGAGGGCGCCCGCGTCGGTGCGTACGTGCGGGTCCCCGTTGGCGGCGGCCAGGCCCAGCAGGACCAGGTCGCCGCGGCCGATGCGCCGGCCGCCGAGGTGGGTGTCCCGGGTGGTCCAGCGGCCGGCGACGTTCTGGGTCGGGGTGTCCTCCCAGAGCACTTCGTTCATGGCCTCTCCGACGCTGTGCCGGCCGCCCGCCAGGGAGGCGGCGAAGCGGTCGTCGGTGAGCATCAGGCGCAGCGAGTTGCCGATCCAGTCGGCGGTGGGCTGGTGGCCGGCGGCCATCATCACCATCAGGTCCTGGGCGATCTCGTCGACGGTGAACCCGGCGGTGTTGGCCAGCATCCGGGAGGCGACGTCGGGGCCGGGCTCGGCGGCCTTGGCGGCGAGGAGCGCGTACATGGACTCGGCGAGGTGGCGCTGGCCGTCGAGGGCGCCCTCCCGGCCGTTGATCATGTCGTTCATGGCGGTGACGAGGCCGGGGCCCTGCTCGTCGGAGAACCCGTAGATGCGGGCGAGGACGCGCAGGGGCAGGAGCATGGCGTACTCGCCGACGATGTCGCAGCTGCCCCTGGCGCAGAGGCCGTCGATGAGTTCGTCGGCGAAGCGCTCGGCGTGGCCCTTGAGTTCGAAGGGGTCGACGGATTCCAGCGCGTCGGAGATGACGGCGGCGCGCTGGCGGTGGCGTTCGCCGACGGTGTAGAGGATGGACGGCTGCTTGCGGCCGATCATCGGGAGCAGCGGCCAGTCGGCCGGGATGCGGTCCCACTGGTTCCACAGGTCGGAGTCGCGGGAGAAGAGCTGGGGGTCGCTGGTGACCTGGTGCAGTTCGCGGTAGCCGAGGACCAGCCAGGCCGGTACGTCGCCGTCGAGGACGACCGGGGCGACGGGGCCGTGGTCGCGGCGCATCTCGCGGTACAGCTCGACGGGGTCGCTCTGGAAGCGGGGGCCGCCGAGGTAGACGGGCTGCGGCTCGGGGGTGGTCACGGGGTGGGCTCCGGGATGGGGTGCGGGACGGCGGCCGGCCGGTCGGGCCGGTGGTGGTGGAGGTGCTGGAGGTGCTGCACCAGCGAGATGAGGACCTGCTTGCTGGAGGCGCGGGAGCGGGCGTCGCAGAACAGCAGGGGCACCTCGGAGGGGAGGTCGAGGGCGGTGCGGATCTGCTCGGGGGTGTGGGCGGGTCCGCCGAAGTCGTTGCAGGCGACGACGAAGGGCGTGCCGTGGTGTTCGAGGCGGTCGATGGCGTACCAGGAGTCCGCGAGGCGGCGGGTGTCGACGAGGACGACCGCGCCGAGGGTGCCGGAGAAGAGCCGGTCCCACAGGAACCAGAACCGCTCCTGGCCGGGGGCGCCGAACAGGTAGAGCACGTTGTGGGCGTCGAGGGTGATCCGGCCGAAGTCGAAGGCGACGGTGGTGGCGGTCTTGGCTCCGATGCCGTCGGTGTCGTCGACGGCCTCGCCCGCCTTGGTCATGGTTTCCTCGGTGTTCAGCGGACGGATCTCGCTGACCGAGCGGACCATGGTGGTCTTGCCGACGCCGAAGCCGCCCACGATCACGATCTTGAGACCGTTGTCGGCGGTGCTGCTGAGGTTCTGCCGGGGCTCGCCCGGGTCAGAGGTTGCGGAGTCCAACGAGCACCTGCTCCAGGATGTCGGGGTCGGGAAGGCGGTACGTCGTCACGCGCGGGTGCCGGGCGCTGATGCGCCCGGCTGCGAGGAGGTCGGCCAGCAGGATCCGTACGATCGATATGGGCAGGCCCAGTTCGGCCGCGACCTCCACGACGGCGGTCGGGTAGCGGCACATCCGCAGGATCGCCGCGTGCTCGGACTGGATGCCGGGGACCGGGTCGCACTCGGCGACGATCAGGGTCACCAGGTCGAAGGCGTCGCTCCCGGAGCTGCTGCGGCCGCCGGTGAGGGTGTACAGCCGGTCCGGGGAGTCGTCCCGGCCCGGCCTGACGCGGCTCAACCCCGGGGCCTGGCGATCAGATGCTCGCTCAGCTGCTCGACCAGCTCGGACATGTTGTGGCCGACGAGGCCCGCGTCGGCGTCCTCGGCGGCGACGAGGGCGAGGTGCGCGCCCTCGCCGGCCTCGACGATGAAGAGGATCCCGCCGTAGAACTCGGCCATGGCGGAGCGCACCCCGCCGGTGCCGTCCCCGAACTCGATGGACGCCCCGTGGGACAGGCTCTGGATGCCGGCCGAGATCGCGGCGAGCTGGTCGGCCTGGTCGACGGACAGCTCGGGGGTGCGGCACAGCTTGAGGCCGTCGCGGGAGAGCACGAGGGCGTGCCGGGCGCCGGGGGTCCGCTCCAGGAGTCCTTCCAGGAGCCAGCTGAGCGTCTCGTCGGTGGTGGGGCCGGTCATGGGGTGTCGTTGCCTTCCGGGTGCGGGGGGTTCGTGGGCTGCTGCGGCGCCGGGGCCGCGTTGCCGCGTACGGCTTGGCGGAAGCTGCCGAAGCGGGCGGCGGACCGGGAGGCGCCGCCGGCGGCCGGGGTACGGGCCGCCGCGCGCGCGGCGTCGGCGCCTTCGGGGTGGGCGGCGGCCAGGGTGCGGCCGCGGCGCCGCTGGGGCAGTCCGCTCTCGCCGAGCACCGGGTTCGAGCCGGTGGTCTCGGACTCCGGGGAGTCTACGGGGGTGTCGTGGACGGGCTCGGCCTCGGTCCGCGGCGCCGGTACGGCCGCCTTCGCGGCGGGGGCCGGGGCGGGCTCGGGGACCGTCAGGAGGGCCGGGGCGGGCACGGGTTCGGCCGGGGCGTGGCTGATCAGGTCTTCCGGGATCATCAGCAGCGCGCCGGTGCCGCCGCGCGCGGAGGGGCGGAAGGAGACGGTCAGGGCGTGCTTGCGGGCGAGGCGGCCGACGACGGCGAGGCCGAGGCGGGTGCCGGAGAGCCCGGCGAGGTCCAGGGACTCGGCGGTGACGGCCTGTTCGGCGCGGCGCAGCTGGACCTCGCTCATGACGAGGCCGCTGTCCTCGACGGTGATGACGACCCCGGCCGGGACCTCCTCCACGTAGACGTGGACCTCGGCGGTGGGCGGCGAGAAGTTCGCGGCGTTGTCGAGGAGTTCGGCCAGGGCGTGCATGACGCCCTCGGCGGCGTGCCCGGCGACGGCGGCCTCGCTGGTGGAGTGCAGCCGGACCCGCTGGTAGCCGCCGATGCGGCCCATGGCGCCGCGCAGGATGGACTCCATGACGATGGGCTTGGCCCAGCGGCGGCCGGAGCGGGCTCCGGTGAGGACGGCGATGGAGTCGGCGAGGCGGCCCGCCTGGGCGGTGCGGTGGTCGAGGTGGAGCAGGTCGCCGAGGACTTCCTCGTCGGCGTGCTTGTGCTCCATGTCCCGCAGGTCGGCCAGCATTCCGGTGGCGAGGGCCTGCATCCGGCCGGCCGCGTTGGCGGCGGCGGCCATGGCGGCGGCCCGGCCCGACTGGGCGCGGCGCAGCTCTGCGCCGAGGCGCTCGCGGGTGGCCTGCTGGGCGGCGGTGAGCCGGTCCAGTTCGGCGGCGTGGGCCGTGGTGAGGTGGCCCAGTTCGGCGGCGTGCGCCGTGGTGACGTGGTGGAGTTCGGCGGCGTGGGCCGTCGTCAGGTGCTCCACCTCGGCGATGTGGTCCCCGGTGAGCCGGTGGTGGTCCGCGGTGCGGGCCGCGGCGTCGCGGGCCCCATCGGCCGTCAGCCGGGCGATGTAGCCGTCACGGAGCTGGAGTTCACCGGTCAGGTGGGAGAGCCGGCCGCGTAGCTCGCGGGCGGTGCGCTCCCACCAGGTGACGGCGCCCGCGGCCACGGCGAGCAGCAGCGAGCCGGAGAAGGAGAACCACGCGAGGGGGGTCTGGACGGCCGTCGGGGCCGCGGCCACCGCCGCCGTGGACAGAGCACCCGCGGCCGCTGCGGTGACGAGCAGGGCGAGAGCGGAGGGGCGGAGGGGAGAGGGCGGCGCCGTCATCAATCAAGGCCTCAAACCGGGCGTAAATGGAAGAGAAGGTTCCTGTGGCAACGGGGCACAACTATAAGAGGATTGGTGATCGTTTAGGAACGGTCCTGATAAACATTACGTTGAGTAGTGCCCATTTAGGCTCCTTCTGGAGCGGTTTCGGGGCTATGCCATGGCATCCTGTGACGTCACCACACGCCGGACGGAATCGGCGGACGTCCGGCGAATACGGGGAAGGTCCATGAAGCTCTGCTTCCTGGTGGAGGAGCACTACCGCCACGACGGCATGCCGAACGAGGTCGTCCGGCAACTCACCGCCTGGGGCCACCAGGTGGACGTGGTCCGCCCGGGCGGCTCACTGCTGCGCATGGACGGACTGGTCCGGGCCGGCGAGCACGACGCCTGGGTGCTCAAGACGGTGTCCGGCGGCCCCGGGCTCACCCTGTTGGAGGCCGCGGCCGCCGCCGGCACGACCACCGTCAACGACGCCCGGTCCATCCGCGGCGTACGGGACAAGGCGCTGGCCGCCGCCCTCGGCAGTGCCCGGGGACTGCCGCTGCCGCCCACCTACGCCGTCGCCGGGCCCGAACTCCTGGCGGGCGTACCGGAGAGCGCGTACCCGCTCGTGGTCAAGCCCGCCGACGGCAGCTCCGGGCGGGGCGTGCACCTGGTGCCCTCCCCCGACCGGCTCGCCGCACTGCTGCCCGCCCTCGCGGGCGAGGGCATGCTCATCGCCCAGCCCTACGTCCCGAACTCCGGCACCGACCTCAAGGTGTACTGCGTCGGCGGCGAGCTGTACGCCACCGAGCGCCGCTCCCCCCTGCACCCGGACGCCCCCGTCCGCGAACGCCGGGTACGGCTGCCGGCCGAGGTCGCGCGGATCGCCGAGCGGGTGGGCGAGGTGTACGGACTGGACCTGTACGGGGTCGACGTGCTGCTGGGGCCCGACGGGCCCGTCGTGGTCGACGTCAACGACTTCCCGAGCTTCCGCCAGGTCCCGGACGCGGCCGCGCGGGTCGCCCGCGCCGTGCTGGAGCTGGCCCGCCCGGGTGGTGTGCGCCCGGCTGCCGCGCCCCTCCCGGACCGGTACCCGTACGCCCGGCCGGTCGCCGTGCCCGCACAGGCCGCGGCCGGGGCGGGGGACGGCGCGTGAGGATCGGCCTGATCACCCCGGACGCCGGGCACCCGCTGCTCGCGGCCACGACCGCGCTGCTCGCACCCGGTCACGAGGTCCGGGTGCTGGACCCGGCGGCCGGCCCCGCCGCGGCGACGGCCGGGGCGCGGGCCGACGTGTACCTGCTGAAGGCGCGGACCCCCTCGGCCCTGGCCCTGGCCCGGGAGCTGGAACGGCGCGGGGCGCGCGTGGTGAACTCGGCGGCGGCCACCGAACGCTGCCAGGACCGCACCGGCATGGCCGAGCTGGCGCTGCGGGCCGGGCTGCCCTTCGCCGCCACCCGCACCTACGCCTCCCTCGCCGGGCTGGCCGCGGCGGAGCGGCCCGGATGGCCGGTGGTGGTCAAGAGCCGGCTCAGCCGCAAGCACGACCTGGTCGCCCGCGTCGACGGCCCCGGGCAGCTGCGGGCGCTGGCCGACGCGGGCTGGGAACGGGAGCCGGTCGTGGTGCAGCCGTTCGCCCCCAACGACGGCTGGGACCACAAGCTGTGGGTGATCGGCGACCGGGTCTTCGCGGACCTGCGGCGCTCCGAACTCGCCGCCGGTGCAGCGGAGCCGGACCGCGCGCCCGCACCGCTGCCCGCCGGCTGGACCGAACTGGCCCTGGAGACGGGCGCCGTCTTCGGCCTGGACGTGTACGGCGTGGACGTCATCGCCACGGACGGCGGCGGACCGCTCATCGTCGACGTCAACGCCTTCCCCGGCATCCGCGGCCAGGCCGGCGCCCCGGAAGCCCTCGCCGCCCTCGCCCTGCGCCGCGCACGCTAGGCCGAGTCCGGAGGAGTCGGGTGGAGGACGGCCGGTCCGGGGGGTGGTGTGCGTAGACTCGCATCGGCGCGACCCATGACGACGAGGATTCCATGCACCCCGCCGACGAAGACCCGCAGCGGCTGGACCCGGCCAGCCTCCACAACGCGAGGACGACGATCGTCCAGCTCCTCGGCCGGGCGGGGGTTCCCGCCGGCTCCGCCGAGGAGCTGATCGGGCTCGTCGAGGCCGGGGTCCTCGCCGCCGCCCACCAGGAGGCCGAGGACGCGGCGCGCACCGCTCCCGCCGGAAAGGGCGAGCTCTACGCCTCGGGCTGGCTCGACGGCGCCCGTGCCCTCACCGACGAGCTCGGCGGGATCGCCGAACGGGCTCTGGGCCGGGCCGTCGGCGCCGGACCGGCGGACGACTCCCCCGGCGACCGGCCTCCGGTCCGCCGGATGGAGGTGGAGCGGGCGAAGGTGGCCGTGACGCCGCTCTACCTGTCCTTCAGCTCCGTCTCCGACCTCGACCCGGAGGTCTCCGAGCAGGTGCTCACGGCCGTCCTCGGGACGATGGGGCCCCGGCAGCGGGCCGGGTACGCGGGCCGCCTCGCGCAGTTCGCCGCCGCCCACCGCCCCCGCCTGACCCGGCTGTACGCGCAGTACGGCCCGGGCAGCCCCATCGCCCTCCACGGCCGCTACTCCCTGCTGCACTCCCCCACCAGCCTCGCCGTACTGGAACGCCTCGCCGCGGCACCGTCCGCGCTGCGCGGGGAATGGGACGCCGCCGAACTGCCGCCCTCGTGGCTGGACGGCCTGACGACGTCCTGGGACCTGCCGGACACTCCCTAGGGGGTGTCCGCCGCGCCTTCCGGCAGGTCAACCGGGTTTGCCCGGACATGTGAGCGGGTGTGCGGGCGCACGGGCGACGGCACTCGACCGGGCCGCCGCCCCGCTCCCATACTTGGGCCCCATGAGAGGGAAGGAACCGCCGCGCACCAGTCCGCTGGTGCCCGCAGCCGTGCTCGAGACCATCGCGCGGTACGACTGGGAGTCCGTCGTCTGCGGCTGCGGCCGCTCGGCCGGGCACCTGGAGGCCACCCTGTGGGACGCGGCCGAGGGGCATCCGGCGGCCTACCACGCGCTGGAGGGGCACGTCTTCGCCCGGTCGCGGCTATGGCCCCCGGCCCCGGCGGCCTGCGCGGTGCTGATGGCGATCTGGGCGGCCGGCCCGCCCCGGCTGGCGACCCGCGAGGCCCTGCTGTGGTCACTGCTGGCCCTGCTGAACTCGGAGGACGACGGGACCCCGTACGAGGCGGGGCTCTACGGCCAGTGCGCCGCCCACGTCCGGGCCGGCCTGCCGCTGCTGCGCGGCGGCCGGGCGGGCCGGCCCGGTTCGGTGTCGGCGGCCTACGCCGAGGGCATCGTGGACCTCATCGCGCTGTGCGCGTGAGGCCGCCCAGCAGGGCCGGGGTGACCTCCTCCAGGGAGGCCGCGAAGGTCCGGGCCGGCGAGGACGGCACCCCGAGCAGCGAGGGCACGACCAGCACCGGGCAGCCCGCGGCCTCGGCCGAGGCGGCGCCGTCCGGGGAGTCCTCCACCGCCACGCACTCCTGCGGCGCCAGTCCCAGGCGTTCCGCGGCCGCGCGGTAGGGGTCGGGGTGCGGCTTGGTCCGGTCGGTGTCGTCGGCCGAGAGGGTGAAGGCGAAGGGCACTCCGGCCAGGGCGCCCGTCACGACCTGGTCGACCACCACCCGGGGTGAGGCACTGACCAGGGCGAAGGGCACGCCCTCCGCCTCCAGGGCGGCCAGCAGCGGCCCGACGCCCGGACGGACGGGGGCCCCGGCGGCGACCCGGCGGAAGAAGCCCTCGGTGAGTTCGGCGGCCACGGCGTCGGCTGCTCCGGTCCCGGCGGTCCGTACGAGGTGTGCGGCGGTGTCCGCGACGGCGCGGCCGACGACCTCCGGGGCGTCCGCCGGTCCGAGCCGGTGGCCGAGCCGGGCGGCGGTCTCCTCGGTGGTCCGCCACCACAGCACCTCGGTGTCGACGAGGGTGCCGTCCATGTCGAAGAGGACGGCTGCCGGTGCCCTCATGCGGTGACCGCCTCGACGAGGACGGGCCGCTCGGCCGGGCGTACGCCGGCCCGCGCGCCGGGCGCCAGCTCCGCGGCCTGACGGGACGGCAGGTCGGCCTTGACCCGGGTGCCGTCGGCGAGGTCGAGGTGGAGACGGGTGACGGCGCCGAAGAAGGAGGCCGAGACCACGGTGGCCGTGCCCTCGGGGTCGGCGGTGACGACGAGGTTCTCGGGGCGGACCAGCACCCGCACCTCGGAGGTGCCGGGGACGGGGCCGTCGACGGGCAGCCGGACCCCGGCGACCTCGACCTGTGCCCCGCCGGCGCCGGTGCCGCTGCCCGTGAGCCGGCCGGGGATCCGGTTCATCGTGCCGACGAACTCGGCGACGAAGGGCGTCGCGGGCCGCTCGTACAGCTCGGCGGGGGCGGCGCACTGCTCCAGCTTCCCGGCGTTCAGCACGGCGACCCGGTCGGCCATGGACAGGGCCTCCTCCTGGTCGTGGGTGACGAAGACGGTGGTGATGCCGAGGGAGAGCTGGAGCCTGCGGATCTCGTCGCGCAGGTTGGCCCGCACCTTGGCGTCCAGGGCGGAGAGCGGCTCGTCGAGCAGCAGCACGCGCGGGCGCAGGGCCAGGGCGCGGGCGAGCGCGACGCGCTGCTGCTGTCCGCCGGACATCTGGTGCGGGTAGCGGTCGCCGTGCTCGGGGAGGCCGACCAGGTCGAGGAGTTCGGCGGCGCGTTCGCGGCGGCGGGCCGCCGGGACCCCGCGCACGCGCAGGCCGAAGGCCACGTTCTCGCGGGCGTTGAGGTTGGGGAAGAGGCTGTACGACTGGAAGACCATGCCGGCGTCGCGGCGGTTGGCCGGGACCCGGGTGATGTCCTCTCCGTCGACCAGGACCTCGCCGGAGTCGGGCTGTTCGAAGCCGGCGAGCACCCGCAGGGCGGTGGTCTTGCCGCAGCCCGAGGGGCCGAGCAGGGCGAGGAGCTCGCCGGGTTCGACGGTGAGGTCGAGCCCGTCGAGGGCGACGGTGGCGCCGAAGGCCCGGCGCAGTCCGCGGAACTCGACGCGGGCGCCCCCGCCGGAGGCGGATCCGGTGCCGGCGGGTTCGGCGGGGGTTCCGTCCGGCTTCCGGGCCGCGGGAAGGGTGGTGGACATGTGGGTCAGGGCTCCTTGCGGGAGGTGGCGGGGGCGGAGGCCCCGGTGGACGGGGCGGTTCCGGCCCGCGAGAGGGCGAGCAGCAGCAGCCAGGTGATGAGGAGGCTGAGGATGGAGACGGCCACCGACATCCGGGCCTGGGCCCCGGAGATGGAGACGATCCACACCGCGAAGGGCCTGAAGCCGAGCAGCGAGGCGATGGTGAACTCGCCGAGGACCAGCGCGAGGGTGAGGAAGGCCGCGCCGGCGAGGGAGGCCCGCAGGTTGGGCAGCAGGACGCGCAGGACCACGTGGGGCCAGCTCGCGCCGCAGCTGCGGGCGGCCTCGACCAGGGTGGGGACGTCCACGGCGCGCAGGCCCGCGTCGAGGGAGCGGTGCACGAAGGGCAGGGCCAGCACGGTGTAGGCGAGGACCAGGACGACGGGGAACTTCTCGTTCTGGACGGCCATGAAGGTCTGGTACAGCGGGGTCCGGGACAGGTGCTCGGGTCCCCAGCGCAGCACGGTGGTGATGCCGGTGACCAGGGCGATGGGGGGTACCACCAGCGGCAGCGTGCACATCACCTCCACGACGGGCCGCAGCCGCGGCGAGCCGATCCGTACGGCGATCAGCGCGGGCACGGCGAGGAGCAGGCTCAGGGCGATGGTGGCGGCGGCGAGGCAGAGGGAGAGCAGCAGGCTCTCGGTGAAGCCCTCGGCGCCGAGCAGCCGGGTGTACGCCTCGAAGGTGATGCCCTGGCCGGGGACGTGCACGGTGAAGACGAAGGAGGCGAGGAGCGGGAGCAGGAAGTACGCGCCGGCGAGGGCGAGTACGGCTCCGCGCCAGACGCGCGGCCGGGGGCGCCGGCGGGCCCCGGCTCCCGGGGCCGCGTGCGTCTGCGGGGCGGTCTCGGTCATCGCAGCCATCGGGCGCTCCGTCGCTGGAGGGGCAGGTAGACCGCCATGACCAGGCCGGCGATCAGGATCATGTCGAGGCCGAGGGCGAGCGCCACGTTCTCCTGGCCGGTGAGCACGTTGCCGGAGAGCGCGTCGGCGATCTTGAGCGTGACCAGGGGCACGGAGCCGCCGACGAGGGCGGCCGCGGTGGCGTGGGCGGCGAAGGCGGTGCCGAAGAGCAGGACGAACCCGCCGAGCAGGGAGGGAGCGAGGACGGGCAGGCCGACGTGGCGCCAGAACTGCCAGGTGCTCGCCCCGTTGTTCCGGGCGGCCTCGCGCCACTGCGGGCGCAGTCCGTCCAGTGCGGGGACGGTCACGATCACCATCAGGGGGATGAGGAAGTACAGGTAGACCACGGTCAGGCCGGTGAAGGAGTACAGGTTCCAGCCGAGGCCGGTGAGGTCGGCGAGCTGGGTGACGACCCCGGAGATCCCCGCGGTGGCGATGAAGGCGAAGGCGAGCGGGACCCCGCCGAAGTTGGCGAGCACGCCGGAGGCGGTGAGCGCCGCCGAGCGCAGGGCGGTGGAGCGGGAGGTGGCGAGCGCGTGCGCGACCAGGACGCCGAGCACCGCGCCGAGGAGGGCGGTGAGGGCGGAGAGCTGGACGCTGCCGGTGAGGGATCCGAGGTAGGGGCCCTGGAGGGAGCGCGCGAGGTGTTCGCCGGTGACCCGGGTGGCGCCGGTGGCGGGGTCGGTGCGGGTGACCGCGCCGAAGGCGATGGCGCCGAGGGGGATGCCGAAGCAGAGGCCGGTGAAGGCGAGGAGGGGGAGGGCGGCGAGCCAGGTGCGCGGGCCGCGCCGCCGGCGGCGGGGGGTGGTGCCGCCGGCGGTTCCCCCGGTGTGAGGGGTGGTGGTGGACATCAGCTGAGGGCCTTGTCCCACTTCTCGGCGAGGGTGGCCTTGGCCTTGTCGAGTTCGGCGGAGGCCGGGAAGGAGGGGGTGCCCTGGACCTGGGGGAGCTTGGTCACGGCGTCCTTGTCGGCGGTGCCGTCCTGGGTCATGCCGGGGAGCAGGACCGGGCGGGCGTGCCCCTTGAGCCAGATGTTCTGGCCCTCGGTGCTGTAGAGGAACTCCATCCACAGGCGGGCGGCCGCCGGGTGCGGGGCGTCCTTGTTGATGGCCTGGGAGTAGTACTGGGCGTAGACGCCGTCGGCGGGGACGACGGTCTTCCAGTCGACGCCCTTGCCCTTGAACTGCTCGGCGTAGCCGGCGTTGAGGTAGTCCCAGTCGATGGAGATGGGCGTCTCGCCCTTCTCGACGGTGGCCGGGGTGGACTCGACGGGGATGAAGTTGCCGCTCTTGCGGAGCTGGCCGAAGAAGTCGATGCCGGGCTGGATGTCGGCGAAGGAGCCCTTGTTGGCGAGGGCGGCCGCGTAGACGCCGCCGAAGGCGGAGCCGGACTTGGTGGGGTTGCCGTTGAGGGCGACCTTGCCCTTGTACTCGGGCTTGAGCAGGTCGGCGAAGGTCTGCGGGCAGACGGGGACGCGGGCGGCGTCGCAGCCGATGGAGACGTAGCCGCCGTAGTCGTTGTACCAGCGGCCGTCGGCGTCCTTCTGGGAGGCGGGGATCTTGTCCCAGGCGGTGACCTTGTAGGGGGCGAAGAGGTTCTCGGCGGCGCCGCTGCGGGCGAAGGCGATGCCGAGGTCGAGGACGTCGGGGGCGCGGTCCTGGCCCTTGCGGGTCTTGACGGCGGCGATCTCGTCGGAGCTGGAGGCGTCCGGGTTCTCGCTGGAGATCTTGACCTTCGGGTACTTGGCCTCGAAGGCCTTGATCATCTCGCCGTAGTTGGCCCAGTCCGGGGGCAGGGCGATGACGTTGAGCTTGCCCTCCTTCTCGGCGGCGGCGACGAGGGCCTCCATGCCCCCGAGGTCGGCGACCGAGGCGGCGGTGCCCGGCTGGGCCTTGGCCTTGCCGTCGGCCGCGGCGCCGGCGGCGGACGGGTCGGGTGCGGCGCCGCACGCGCTGAGCGTGGTGAGGATCGCGGCGCCGAGCAGAGCGGCCGCACCGCGACGGGCGGAGGAACTGAACACGGTCTCTCCCGGAGACGAAGGGGGTTTCACTTGCCAGGCATCACTTGTCTGAACAAGTTGGCTCCAGTTCGCCCGGGTCGCCTGTACGGGCGGTGAACGGCGGCTGGACCCCGGAGCACGGCTCGACGAAGACACGACAATGGCCGGAAGAAGTCGTGACAGACCCTGCTGGGATGATCATGAGTCGATCAGGGGCACACGGCGATCAGGGGGCGAACGGCATGGGAACGGTCCGGTATCTGGAGATCGCGGAGGCCCTGCGGGCGGCGATCCTGTCCGGGGAGCACCCGGTGGGCGCCCGGCTGCCCTCGGAGAGCGACCTCGCCGCCCGCTGGTCCGTCTCGCGGGGCACGGTCCGCCAGGCCGTGGCCACCCTGGCCGCCGAAGGGCTGATCGGCTCCAGCCAGGGCGCGCGGAGGATCGTTCTGCGCCACGAGCGCCGGCACAGCTTCGGCGAGCTGAACAGCTTCGCGCAGTGGGCCGAGGGGGTCGGGCACGAGGCCCGCAGCCGGTTCCTGTCCCGGACCCGGCGCCCGGCCACGGCGGAGGAGGCCGAACGGCTCGCCCTCGCACCCGGGACGCAGGTGCTGGCCGTGCTGCGGCTGCGGCTGCTGGACGGGGAGCCCACGATGGTGGAGCGCACCGCGTACGCCGACTGGGTCGCGGCGGCCGTGGAGGCGCTGCCCGAGGACTGCCGCTCGGTGATGGACAGCCTGGCCGCGGACTCCGGCATCACCGCCCACTACGGCGAACACCTCATCGACGCCCTTCCGGCGGGCAGCGAGGACGCCCGGCTGCTGGAGGTCCGGCGCGGCAGCCCGCTGCTGCGGCAACGACACGTCTCGGCCACCCGTACCGGGCGCCCGATCGAGTGGTCCGACGACCGCTACCGGGCCGGGAGCGTCACGTTCAGTGTGAGCAACTCGGCAGTAGCAACGCCGCTGGAGCGCCACCCGGGCGGCGAGCGGTGAGCGCGGCCCACCCGGTGGACCCCGTCCTGGAGGGCCTGGCCGCCAACCCGGCGCTGCCGCCCGACCTGCTGGACCGGCTCGTCGCCTTCGCCGTCCGCAGCGGCGGGGAGACGCTGTCGTACCTCGGCCTGGAGGACCGCGGGGACCTGAGCCGCGAGCAGGTCCTCGCCCTGGCCGGGTGCGACCGGGCCACGGCCGCCGCGCTGGCCCGCCGGGGCCTGCTGGACGCCGCCGACGTCGACCCCGGGGCCGGGCCGAAGGCCGCCCTCGCCCTGCTCGACGCGGGCCGGGGCCTGCCCGGATGGCCGCGGCTCCTCGCCCGGCATCCGGACCCCGCGGTGCGGGAGGAGCTCGCCGCCTGCCCCGGCCTGCCGCCCGGGGTGACGGCGCTGCTGGCCGCCGACCCCGACCTCGGGGTGGTGACGGAGCTGGCCGGGTGGGGCTCCCCCGACCCGGAGTCCGCGGCGGCGCTCGCCGCGCATCCGCACGCCGGGGTGCGCCGCGCTGCCGCCGCCAACCCCGCGACGCCCCCGGAGCTGCTCGCCGCGCTGCTCACCGGGAAGGGGCTGCCGCCGGCCGCCGCCTGCGAGGTCTGCGACCGCGAGCCGGTCCCGTTCGGGCACGACCCGCACTGCCCCCGCACCGACTGCGACCTGCCCGCCGGCGCCGCCTGTGACGGCTCCCACCAGTCCACCGTGCACGACACGCGCTGGGCGGCCCTCGACAACCCGGCCACCCCCGCCGAGGCGGCGGCCCGCTTCGCCGACGACCCCTCACCGCTGCTGCGCGCGGCCGTGGCCCGCCGCGCCGGCCTGCCGCCCGCGGTCTACGCCCGGCTGGCCCGCGACGAGGTCCCCGGCGTCCGCTGGGACGCGGCCGCCAACCCCGCCCTCGGGGAGGCGCTGGTCCGGGAGCTCGCCACCACCGGTGAACCGGAGGTGCTGCGCGGCCTGGCCCGGCACCCGCGGCTGCCGCTGGACCTGCTCACCGCGCTGGCCGGCGGGCTGCGGGCCGGCCCCGAACCCCTGCCCCGGATCGCCTCCGCCACGGCCGCCGAGGTCGAGGAGCTGGCCGGGTCCGCGCACCCGGGCGTACGGATGCTCGTGGCCCAGCGGCGGGACCTGCCGCCGGGGGTGCGCGACGCCCTCGCCGCCGATCCCGACCAGAAGGTCGCGGGCGCCGTCGCCGCCCACCCCGGCCTGGCCCCGGACCTGCTGCGCGCGATGGCCGCACGGCACGGCGTACGGGTCCTCGCGCAGGTGGCGGCCAATCCCGGTGCGCCGCCGGACCTGTTGGAGGAGCTGGTACGGCACGACCCGCCGCCGGTGCGGGTGTTGCGGGCCGTCGCGGTGCATCCCCGGGCCACGGCCGCCGCGTTGCACGCCTGCCTGGCCGACCCGAAGGCCCGCGTCCGGGCCGCCGCGCATCCGGCGCTGGCACCCGCCGACCTGCGCTCCCTGCTGGAGGACCCCGCTTACGGCGTGGCCTCGGCCGCCGCCGCCCACCCCTCGCTGCCGGCGGCGCTGGTGCGGGAGCTGTTCGCACTCCGCGTGCCCGCCGGGCCGGAAACCCGGACAGCGCCGGGACGTCCGTAGGAAGATGCCCCCGGGCCGGCGGCCGTGGTGGGCGGCCGGGCGCCGAGAGGGGGACGGCATGACGGAGTACCTCGTCCGGGAGGGGCGCTGGGCGCTGTGGCTGGTCTGCGGCTGCTACCTCGTGGTGGTGTACATCACCAGCCGCGGCCTGATCGCGGCTCCCCGATACCGCCACCTCCAGGCGCGCATCCACGACTGCCGCGCCCGGACCGCCGTGTGCGCGGCCGGTCCGGCCCAGGGGTCGGCCGCGCTCCAGGCGGTCACCGACCGGCTCGACCGGCTGGACCGGAACGGCCAGGTGGTCTGGCGGCTGCTCCCCCGGCGCTGGGTGGTCGCCATCCCGCTGTCCAAACTCGCCCCCGCCTGGCGGGTGCTGCACGAGGCCGAGAGCCAGCTGCTGCGCCTGGAGGGCCCGGAGGAGATCGCCGTGCGCGTCCGGGCGCTGCGGCTGCGGCTCGCCTCGGACCACGACCCCGCGCACCGCGCCCTCGCGGCGGAACTCGCCGCGCACTCCGGCGATCCGGCCGCCGGGCGGACCCTGCTCATCGCCGTCGGCGAGCAGCTGGCCCGGGAGGAGGACGAGGCGTTCGAGCGGGAGTACGAACTCCAGCGGATCGCCCTCTGGCTGGCCCTGACCGGCCTCGGCGCGGTCCTGCTGATCGGCCTGGTGCTCGACCACCGCCTGTCGCTGCTCCTCGGGGGGCTGGGCGGGTTCCTCTCGCCGCTGATCGGCGTGATGCGCGCGCAGCGGCCCGCCTCCTGGGGCGTCCTGGTGCTGGCCCCGGTCGGCGGTGCGCTGGCCGCGCCGGGCGGACTGCTGCTGGTGCGGATGCTCGCCGACCCCGAACTGAACCTGCTGGGGCAGGTGTTCCTGGACAACTCCTGGGGTGCGCCCGCCCGGCCGATCTCCCTCGCCATCGCCCTCCTGTTCGGCTTCTCGGGCACCCTGTTCTCCCGCCTCGCCCTCGCGGCGACCGGCCAGCTGATGCCGGTGGCGGGCCGCGCCGCCCCGCGCACCGGCATCCCGTCCCAGGCCCAGGCCCCGGCCCCACCCGGACCCGGGGGGCAGCCGGTCGCGTAGACCGGGGGCACCGGGGCCGGGACACCGTTGCCGGGGCGGCCCGGCCGGCCGTCCGGGGTGGCGGGCCTACAGCCGGTGCAGGCGGCGCTCGGCGGACGCTGCCGCGAGGCGGGCCGCGCGGGCTGCCCGGTCCGCCTCCCGGTGGCGGGCCTCCGCCTCGGACACCGCCGCGTACGCCGCGTCCCGCTCGCCCCGCGCCCGTTCGGCCTCGCCCAGCAGGCGCTCGACGGCGGCGTCGGCTTCGGCCGCGCGGGCCACGGCGTGCTGCCGGGCCTCCTCCGCCAGGCGCAGCTCCTCCTCGCGGGCGGAGACCGCCCAGGCCGCGTCCTCGGCCGCGGCCCGGGCCGCGGCGAGCCGGGCCGCGCGGGCGGGGTCGACGGACTCGGGCGCGGCCGGGCGCGGTCCCTGCACCGGTCCGGCTTCCGGTTCTGGTTCCGGTTCCAATTCCGGTTCCGGCTCTGGTCCGGATTCCGGCCGGGGCCGGCGTCCGGAGGGCGGCAGCGCCGCGTCCGGGCCGGCCGGCGGGAACTCCGACACCGGCGCGGGGGCCCGTACCAGCCGGCCCGAGGCCCAGTCCCGGGCCGCGTCAGGATCGGCGAGGACCGCGTGCAGGATCTGCTCCAGCTCCCGCACCACCGTCTCCGAGACCGGGGTCCCCGCCTCCTCCGCCAGCCGGGCGGCCTCCCGGGCGAGGGCCCCGATCACCACGTGCTGCTGGTGCGAAAGGTCCCGCAGCCGCTCCCCGTCCAGGGAGCGGTGCGCCGCCCGGAGGGTCTGCCCGAGCTGGAGGAACTGCTCGGCCTCGGCCGGCTTCGCCCGGACCAGCGCGTTCGACGCCCAGGCCGCGAGCGTCGGCCGCCGCAGCCCCGCGATCCGCTTGGCCGCCGCCGGGTCCCCGGCCCGCCTCAGCCGCGCGGCGGCCTCGTCCCGCGCGGCGGTGAACCCGGCCGGGTGGGCCACGTACAGGGCGTCGACGATCTCGTCCAGATCCGGTTCCGCATCGGCATCCACCCGCCCCACTCTCCGTCATGGCCGCCCGCCCGGGGGACCCGCGCCCCACGGCCACGCGGGTGAATGGCGCCCGGCCGCCGGTTCCCGGCCCCGGCGCGTCCCGTTGGAGGGGCGTGAACGGCCCGCCGCTCCCCCGCATCCGCTCCACGGTCCGCGACGGCGTCCTCTCCGTCAGCCTGGCCGGGGAGTTCGACCACTACAGCTGCGCCCCGCTGCACGTCCTCCTCGACGGGGCCGCCGCCCTCGGCGCCCGCCTCCTCGTCCTGGACGCGGCCGAGGTCGACTTCTGTGACTCGGCCCTGCTCGACGTCCTGGAACGGTGGTCCCGGAGCGGCCGCCACTGGGAGCTGGCCGCCGCCTCGCGGTCGGTGCGCCTGCTGCTCGGCCTCTGGGCCCGGGTCCGGGCCCCGCTGCCGCCCGCGGTCAGCGGTCCGCCCCGGCCGGCTCGACGACCCGGCCGTCGCGCAACTCGACCACCCGGTCGGCGAGTTCCATCAGCTGCGGATCGTGGGTGGCGACCAGGGCCGTGACGCCCTCGCTGCGGACCACCGCGCGCAGCAGCCGCATGATGGAGCGGCCCGTCTCGGAGTCCAGCTGGCCGGTGGGCTCGTCGGCGATGATCAGGGCCGGTTCGTTCGCGAGCGCGCGGGCCAGGGCGACGCGCTGCTGCTGACCGCCGGAGAGCTCCCCCGGGCGCTGTTCAGCGTGCTCGGCCAGGCCGACGAGGGCCAGCAGGATGCGGACGCGTTCCTCGCGCTGCCGGGCGGGGACCTTGCGCATGCGCATCGGCACGCCGACGTTCTCGGCGGCGGTGAGCACCGGGATCAGCCCGAACGACTGGAACACGAAGCCGATCCGGTCGCGGCGCAGTGCGAGCCGGCCGTTCTCGTCGAGGGTGGACAGGTCGGTGCCGTCGAGTTCGACGGTGCCGCCGCTCGGGGTGTCGAGGCCGCCGACCAGGTTGAGCAGGGTGGTCTTTCCGGAGCCCGACCGGCCCTTGAGCGCGGTGAGTTCGCCGCGCCGCGCCTCGAACGAGACCCCGCGCAGGGCGTGCACGGCGTTCGCGCCGGTGCCGAAGCTCCTGCGCAGGTCGCGCACCGCCATCATGGGCGGGGCGGTGTCCGTGCCCCGTGCCGGCCCGCCGTCCGCCGCGGGCTGTCGGTCCGGTTGCTGCGTCATGGTGGGCTCCCCCTCGGCCGGTGCCGTCCGCTACCTTCGCGTCCGAATTTGCTCATCTGTCACATCAATCACGCAAGTCCCTTCCTCTGATGGACCGAATCTGACAGCATCGTCCGCTATCCGGTGCCTTGGGTCCGGTTCGGGGGAAGGAACAGGCACATGATCGGCTTCGTCGTGCGCCGGCTGCGCGGGCGACTGCCGCTCGCCGCGGCCGTGTTGCTGACCGCGCTCATCACCACGACCACGCTGACCGCCCTGCTGGCCTTCACCCGGAACGTCGGGGACGCCGGCCTGCGCCAGGCGCTGACCGGCCCCGCCGGGCGGGCGAGCAGCGCCGTGGTCCTGTCCGGCGAGCACGCGCTGTCCGCCCGGGCCGGCGACGACACCGCCGTACGCGGCTTCGTAGAGGGCCTGTTCGGGAGCGTGCCCGTCGGCGTCGAGAACCTGGCGCGCAGCCGCTCGTACGGGCTGCCGGGCCCCCGCACCCCCGGCCGGGAACAGGACCTCACCCTGCTCGCCTCCCTGGACCCCGCCCGCGTGCGGCTCCTCGCGGGCCAGTGGCCCGAAGCCGTCGGGGAGCGCCCCGGGCGGGTCCCGGTGGCCGCGCCCGAGGCGGCGCTGAACCGGCTCGGGCTGAGCCCGCAGGCGCTGCCGGCCGAGGTGCGGCTGGACGACCGCTACGGCGGGGCTCCGCTGAGCGTGCTGGTCACCGGCGTCTACCGGGCGGCCGAGCCGGACTCGCCGTACTGGCGGCTCGACCCGCTCGGCGGGCGCGAGGTCCAGGTCGGCTCCTTCACCAGCTACGGGCCGCTGCTCGTCCACGACTCCGCCTTCACCGGCGGGGCCCTGGTCCAGAACAGCCGCGCCACGCTGCTGACCCCCGACTTCCGCGCCGCCCGCGCCGCCGACCTCGACCGGCTGCGCCCGCTGGCACCGGAGAACGACACCAAGGGCCCCGCCGGGCTCACGGTCACCACCGAGCTCAGGGACTACACCGCGGCACTGGAGACGGGCCGGCGCGTGGCCCGCTCCACCCTGCTGGTCGGCGCCCTCCAGACGGCCGTCCTGGCCGGCGCCGCCCTGCTGCTGGTCTCCCACCTGCTGACGGAGCGCCAGGAATCCGAACGGCTCCTGCTCGCCTCGCGCGGCGCCTCCCGCCGCCGGCTCGGGGCGCTGTCGGCGGCCGAGGCGCTGCTGCTGGCGGTGCCCTCGGCGGTGCTGGCCCCGCTGCTCACCCCGCCGCTGCTGCGCCTGGCGGGCCGTTACGGGCCGTCGGCCGAGGCCCCGGCCGGGACCGGCGGCGCGTGGCTGCCGTGGGCGGCCGCGGCCGGCTGCGCGCTCGCGTGCGTCCTGCTGACCGCCCTGCCCTCGGTGCTGCGCGGGGCCGGGGCGGCCGTGCTGCGGCGGGCGGGCCGCCGGGCGGCCGTGGTCTCGGGGGCGGCGCGTTCCGGACTGGACCTCGCGGTGGTGGCGCTGGCCGTCCTCGCCTACCGCCAGCTCGACCGCTACAGCGGCGCCGGCACCGGCCAGGGCGGCGCACTCGGCGTGGACCCGGTGCTCGTGGCCGCGCCCACCCTGGCGCTGTGCGCGGGCACCCTCCTCGTGCTGCGGCTGCTGCCGTTCGCGGCCCGGCTCGGGGGCCGGATCGCCGCCCGGAGCCGCGGGCTCGGCCCGGCGCTCGTGGGCTGGCAGCTCGCCCGGCGCCCGGGGCGGGCCACCGGCCCGGTGCTGCTGCTCGTGCTGTCGGTGGCCAGCGGGGTGCTCGCCCTCGGCCACCACACCGCCTGGTCCGCCTCGCAGCGCGACCAGGCCGAGTTCGCCACCGCCGGGGGCCTGCGCGTCACCGGCAGCCAGGTCGCCCCGGCCGGCCGCGGCGGACGGTACGCGGCCCTGCCCGGCGGCGACCGGGCGGTCCCGGTGGTCCGCTCGGTGCACGGGCTGCCGGGCGGGGCCGAAGGGGAGCTGCTCGCGCTGGACGCCGCCGCCGTCGCGCAGCGGGTGCCGCTGCGGGCCGACCTGCGGGACGGGCGGCCCATGACGGAGCTGTTCACCCCGCTCGCCGCCGGCGCCCCCGGCGTCGGCTCCGGGCTCGCGCTGCCGGGCCGGCCGCAGCGGATCGACGTCGACGTGTCGGTGCGGTCCTCCGGCGCGAACGGCGGCGCCCGGCTGGGCGTCCTGCTGCGCGACCGGTTCGGGCTGACCTACCGGACCCCGGTCGAGACCCTGCCGGAGAACGGCGAGCACACCCTCTCCGTGGACGTCGCGGCGCTGACCGGCGCCCCGCTCGGAGCGGCCGCCGAACCCCTCTCCGTGGCGGGCCTCTCCCTGGCGTACGGGTCCGACACCGGCTGGTTCGGCCCGTCCGGGAACAAGCCCGGCCTTGACGCGGAGCTGACGGTGCGCCGGGTCTCCGTCACCGCGGCGGCCGGCGGCCCCGCCACCCCGGTCCAGACGGCCGTGCCCGAATGGAACCTGGTCTCCCCGGTCATCGCGGACACCCCGGCCGCCCGGCTGCTGCCGGCCGACGGGTCGCTGCTGCGGGTGCGGTACACGGGCGCCCCGGTGGGGAGTTACGAGCTGACCCTCACCCCGGGCGGGCGCGCCGCCGCCGAGCTGCCGGGCATCGCCACCCGGGCGTACCTGACCGCCGTCGGCGCCCGGGTCGGGGACCGGATCCCCGTGCTGCTCGGCTCCGCCACCCTCCCGGTGCGGATCACCGCCGCCGTCGCGGCGCTGCCCGCGTCCGGCGAGCGGGCGGTGGCCGTCGACCTCGCCACCGCCGGGCACCTGCTGGCGGCCACCGATGGGCGGGCCCTGCCCCCCGCCGACGAGTGGTGGCTGCCCGCGGCCTCCGCGACGGACCCCGCGCCCGCGCGGGCCGCCGCCGAACTGCGGGCGGGCGCCGGGTCCCACCGGCTGCTGCTGCGCGAGGAGGTGGCCGCGGGACTGCTCGACGACCCGCTGAGCGCCGGCCCCCGCACCGCGCTGGCCGCCCTCGCCCTGTCCAGCGCCGTCCTGGCCGCGATCGGCTTCGCCGCCTCCGCGGCGGCGGCGGCCCGCCAGCGGGCCCGGGAGTCCGCGGTCCTGCTGGCCCTCGGGGCGCCCCGGCGGGGCCTGGCCCGGGCAGCCGCCGCGGAGGGCCTGGTCCTGGTCGCGCTGGGGACCACCGTCGGCCTGGCGGTGGGCGTGGCCATCGTCCACCTGACGGTGCCGCTGATGGTGCTCACCCCGGCCGCCCGGCGCCCGGTGCCGGAGGTCCTGGTGGACCTGCCCGGCGCGTGGACCCTGCTGCTGGCCGCCGCCATCGCCGCGCTGCCGCTGCTGTCGGCGGTGCTCGGCGGCCGCGGCGAACGCACGTCCCGGGGCGCCGCCGCCCGTCTGCGCCACGTGGAGGAGATATGACCGGCCCGACCACCGCCCCCCGCACCACCGCGCCCCGGGGCGGCGGCGGGGCCGGCTGGGTGCGGATCCGGCTGCGCGCCGCTCCACTAGCCACGCTGCTGTCGGCCGTCCTGGTCCTCGTCACCGTACTGCTGGCCACGGCGCTGCCGCGGGCCCTCGACCGGGGCGCCGACCGGGCCCTGCACGCCTACCTGGCCGATCAGGGCCCGGCCGCGACCAGTCTGGTCGCCACCGCCCGGACCGGGGAGAGCCGGGAGCCCGGGGAGCTCCCGGCCCTCCTGGACTCCTCGCTGGCCGCCCTGCGCGACGCCGTCGGACCCGGCTTCCGCCTGGCGGACTCCGGCCCCGTGTACGGGGTGCGCGCGAAGGACGCGCGCGCGATCACGGGCCCCGGGCTGGTGCGGCCGTCGGACATCGCGCCCAACCTGGGCCTGCTGCACCTGCCCCAGGTCGCCTCGCACGCCCGGCTGGTCGAGGGGCGCTGGCCGTCCGGCGGCGCCGAGGGCACCGTCCAGGTCGTCCTGGCCAAGGGTGCCGCCGACAGCATCGGCGCCAAGGTGGGCGCGGTCCTGGAGGGCTCCTCCGCCATCGCCGCGCCGATGGCCGTCGAGGTCGTCGGCCTGTTCGCCCCGGCCGACGCCGCCGACGACTACTGGAGCGACACGAGCACCGCCTGCCTCCTGCAGGCCTGCCTCAAATGGGACTCGAAGCAGGAGAAGTCCTGGTGGGACACGTCCGCCCTGGCCGGCCCCGAGGCGATCGGCCGGCTGGCGGGCTGGGGCACCCGCGCCACCGACTTCTGGCGGCTGCCGGTGGACATCGGCGCCCTGCGCACCGACCGGCTGGCGGAGGCCGGCGAACAGATCGCCTCGTACGTGGCCGGTCCCACGGCCGCCGGGCTGCCCCTCGCGACCCGTCACGCCGACCTGCTGGTCTCCTCGGAGCTGCCGAAGCTGTTCGCCGCCGCCGAGGCCCGCAGGCAAGCTGCCGCTCCGCTGGCCGCGATCGGGCCGGCCGGGGTGGCGGGCGTCGCCCTCGTGGTGTTCTTCCTGGCCGCCGGGCTCACCGGTGACCGGCGGGAGGCCGAACTGGCCCTGCTGCTGGCCCGGGGCGGCTCCCGCGCCGGGATCCTGCGGCGGCTGCTGGGCGAGGGGGCGGTGACGGTGCTGCCCGCCGCCGTGCTCGGCGCGGCCCTCGGGGTCCTGCTGCTGCCGACGCCCCGGCTGGCGCCCGGTCTGCTCGCGGCCGGGGCCGTCACGCTCGCGGCCCTGCTGGCCTTCCCCGTACGGGCCTTCGTGCTGCTGTCGGCCCGGCGGGCGGCCGCGCCCCGGCGGCGGCTGGTGGCGGAGCTACTGGTGCTCGGCGCCACCGCGGCCGCCGTGGCCGAGGTCCGCCGGCGCGGGGTCGCCCCGGCCGGGGCGGGGCTGGACCCGCTGCTCGTCGCCGCCCCGCTGCTGCTCGCCCTGTGCGGGGGGCTGCTGCTGGCCCGGGTCCAGCCCCCGCTGGCGCGGCTGGCGGCCCGGGCGGCGGGGCGCGGGCGCGGTCTGACGGGCTTCCTCGGGCTGGCCCGCGCCTCCCGGGGGAACGCGGGGGGCGCGCGTCCCTCCGTACTGCCCCTGGTCGCCCTGCTGCTGGCGGTGACGACGGGCGGGTTCGGGTCGGCCGTACTCGCCTCCGTGGACGGGGCGCGGCTCCAGGCCGCGCGAGGCGACGTCGGGGGCGATGCCCACGTGTCGGCCCCGCCCGGGGACGAGCTGACCCCTGAGTTCCTGCGGGAGGCGGGCGCGCTGCCCGGCGTACGGAGCTCCCTCGGGGTGTGGACCAACCGGGACGCCTCCCTGACGGCGGACGGCCTGACCGGCACCCGGGTCAGGGCGGTGGTCGCCGACCCTGCGGCCTACGCCGCGTTGTCCGATGCCGCCGGCCGGGGCCGCTTCGACCCCGCGGCGCTCGCCGGGGGCGACGGCGGTGCCTCCTCCCCCCTGCCGGTCCTGATCAGCAGGAACCTCACCGGGAAGGACGCGGGGGGCGAGTTCCGGATCCGTTTCGCGGGCGGCGTGGAGCTGCGGGCGCGGCCGGTCGGCCTGGTCGAGGGGACCCCGGCCGAGCCCGCCTCGGAGGCGGCCGTGGTGGTGATGCCGGCCGGGCCGGTCACCGCGCGGCTGCCCGAAGCGGCGCGGCCGAACCACTGGTTCGCCCTGGGCGCGGTCGACGAGGAGCGGCTGCGCGAGGTGGTCCGCGCCCACGCACCGGCCTCCGTCGCCGAGCGGACCTTCGTGCGCACCAGTGCGGCGGTCTCCGCGAAGCTCGCCGGGGACCCCCTCCAGCACGCGGCCGGGCGGCTGTTCTGGACCTCCCTGGCCGCGGCGGCCGGCTTCGCGGTGCTGTCCGTGCTGCTGACCCTGGTGCGGGCCGCCCCGGAGCGGGCCGCGCTGCTGGCCCGGCTGCGGACCATGGGCCTGCGGCCCCGGCAGGGCGTGGTGCTCGTGCTGACGGAGTCGCTGCCGCAGGTGCTGGCGGCTCCGCTGGGCGGCGCCCTGACGGCGGTCGCCGCGATCGCCCTGCTGGGCCCGTCGGTGGACCTGTCGACGCTGGTCGGCGCCAGCGTGCCGGCCGGGCTGGGGCTGGGCCTGCGGCCGGTGCTCGTCCAGGCGCTGGGCCTGGCGGGGCTGGTGGCCGCGGCCGTGCTCGCGGAGGCGGCGGTGAACGGCCGGCGTCAGATCACCACCGAGTTGAGAGCGGGAGACCGACGTTGAACACCGATGCGCCCACGTACGAGGAACTGCGGCGCGAGGCCCTGGCGGCCGCCGCACCGCGCAGGCACGCGGCCGGCACGGCCATCGCCTGCGACCGCCTGGTCCGCATCTTCACCAGCGACGGCGTCGAGGTGCAGGCCCTGCAGGGGCTGGAGCTGACGGTGGCCCAGGGCGACCTGGTGGCACTGGTCGGGGCCTCCGGCAGCGGCAAGTCCACCCTTCTGAACATCCTCGCGGGGCTGGACGTGCCCACGGCCGGGACCGCCACCGTCGGCGGCTACGACCTGCTGGAGATGTCCGCGCGGGACCGGCTGCGGTACCGGCGCGAGACGGTGGGGTTCGTCTGGCAGCAGACCGCGCGCAACCTGCTCCCCTTTCTGACAGCAGCTCAGAACATAGCGCTGCCGATGCAGTTGAAGGGCGGCGGGCGCGGCGCCCGGGCCCGCCGGGCGGCCCGGGTCGAGGAACTGCTGGAGGCCCTGGAGATCGGCGGCCTCGGCGGCCGCCGCCCGGCCGAGCTGTCCGGCGGCCAGCAGCAGCGGGTGGCCATCGCCGTGGCCATGGCCAACGACCCGGCGGTGCTGCTCGCCGACGAGCCGACCGGCGAACTGGACTCGGAGACCGGCGGGGCCGTCTTCGAGGCCTTCCGGACGGTGAACCGGGAGCTGGGCGCCACCGTGGTCATCGTGACCCACGACCCGATGGTGGCGGGCGAGGTCCGCCGCACCGTGGCGATCCGCGACGGCCGCACCAGCAGCGAGGTGCTGCGCCGTACGGTGACCGACGAGCACGGCACCGAGTCGGTCAGCGAACGCGAGTACGTGATGCTGGACCGCACCGGCCGGGTGCAGCTGCCGCACAAGTTCCTGGAGGCCCTGGGCATGGAGCACCGTGTCGCGGTCGACCTGGCCGCCGACCGCATCGAGGTCCGGCGCGACGACGCCGACGACCCCGCCGGCGGCGCGGCGCAGGACACCCCCTAGCCCCGGCCCCGTTCACCGTCCCGACCGGCGCCGGGGGTTCGGGCGTCACTTCCGCGGCCCGGGTGTCGTTAGGGGCTCGGGGCTGAACCGGGGGGCGAAGGGATGACGTAATGCGGCAGTTTCCTCTGCAGATGCACCACATGGAGCCGGGGCGCCTGGTCGAGTGGCGGTTGCGGGCCGCCACCGGGCCACAGGGACCGGACCGGGGTGACGAGGAGGGCAAGAAGGCGTCCTTCAACCAGGACAAGCACTTCACGGTCGCCGAGGAGAGCCGCGCGGACGACGACCCCATGGCGTCCTGGGTGGCCGTCACCTTCGAGATCGACGGGGTCCTCGACGAACCGGCCCTGGCCGGGGCCCTGCTGGACTTCGTACGCCGGCACGAGGTGCTGCGCTGTGCGTTCCGGCGGCTGGCCGGGGAGCTGTCCTGCGAGCCGATCCCGCCGGGGGTCCTGTCCCTGGAGGCCTGCCACGTCGCCGAGTTCGACGACGTGGAGCGGCAGCGCGAGTTCCTCGCGGAGCGGTTCACCCGCAGCATCGACACCCTGTCGTGGCCGCTGTTCACGATGGGCGCGGTGCTGCGCCCGGACTCCGCGACGGTCTACCTCGCCTTCGACCACATCGTCTGCGACGGCATGTCGATGCCGGTCGTCGTCCACGACGTGCTGACCTGCTATGAGGCGCTGCGGCGCGGGGAGGAGCCCGTGCTTCCGCCCGCGCCCAGCTACCTGGACTTCGCCGACGCGCAGCGCCGCCGCTACCTGTCGATCGAGGCGGACGACGAGCGCCTCGGCTACTGGAAGTCGTTCACGGAGCGGGGCGGGGAGTTCTTCCCCCGCTTCCCGCTGGACCTGGGCGTGGAGCCGGACCGGATGTACCCGATCGTCAACGAGGCGTCCACGCTGCTGGACGCCGCCGAGACGGAGGTCTTCGAGAAGGTGTGCGTGCAGGCCGGCGGGAAACCCTTCATGGGGCTGCTGGGCTCGGTGGGCGTGTGTCTGCGCGAGGCGGGCGGACCCGGGGTGTACCGGGGGTTCATGCCGGTCAGCGAGCGCGGGCGCGAGGACTGGAACAACTCGGTGGGCTGGTTCGTGAACACCCTGCCGATCGAGTTCGACGCCTCGCCCGGCAAGGACTTCGCCCAGGTCATGGGCGAGGTCCGGGCGGGGTTCGGCGAGATGATGCGCCACCTCGACGTGCCGTTCGTGCGGGCCTGGCAGCTGCTGGCGCCCGAGGAGTTCGCGGGCCGCTCCTGGCCGTACCCGGTGAACTTCTTCTCGTACATCGACATGCGGCGCTGCCGGGGCGCCGACCGGCACGACGAGTGGCGGCCCGCCACGCACGTGTGGTCGGCGCGGGCCAACGGGACCTGCTCGTGGTTCCAGCGGGACACGGACGGGCTGCACATGAACTCGCTGTACGTGGACACCCCGGCCGCGCGCCGCACGATGGGCGACTTCCAGGAGGCGCTGCGGCTGACCGTGCAGAGCATCGTGCGCACCGGCGGCTTCCGCAGGCCCGTGGCCCTGACGGCGCCCCGCCGGCCCGAGCAGCGGGCGGCGGGCGTCAGGGGGGCCCGGTGACCCCGTCTACCGTGCGACCTTCCAGAGGGTCAGCGTGGTGACGTAGTCGGGCATGCCCGAGGACGGGCTTCCGGTGGCGGGCAGGACGTCGGTGATCTTCAACATCGCCAGGTTGCCCGCGCCGGTGACCGTGCACAGCACCGTGCCCTTGGTGAGCGTCTCGCCCCGGACCAGTTTCTCCTTGGGCAGCGCCGCCGGCAGGGTGTCGGTGTCCACGCCCGCCTTGCACGCCTCGGGGGTGGTGCCGGCGCTCCTGCCCATGGGGGTGAGGAAGCGCAGGTCCGAGTCTCCCCAGTTCTGGTAGGTGAGTTCCATGTCGGCGACCTTGCCGATCTTCGCGTTGGGGAACAGCTTCGGCGCGTCCAGGTCGACGTGCGTACCGGTGGTGAAGGCCGGTGCGCGCAGGGTGAAGGGCATGTCCTCGAAGACGACCGTGTACGCGGGCTGCCGGGGGGAGGCCGGGGACGAGGGTGAGGACGGGGCCGGGGACGAGGGCAAGGGCGAGGACACCGTGGCGGGGGCGCCGTCGGTGCGCCCCCCGTCCGTGCGGCTGTCGCCGTCGGGGCTGACGACCACCCAGGTCAGGAGCGCGGTGAGGGCCACGGTGAGGACGCCGCCGCCGGCCAGCAGCGCGGGGCGGCCGGTCCGGCCGGACCGGGGAGCGGGTGCCGCCGTCGGCCAGGGCGTGCCGGCCGGGCCGGGGGGCGGTGCGGAGGGCCGGGGCGGGGCCGTCACCGTGGGCTGCCCGGAGCGGTGCGCACCGGCGTCGGGCTGCGTCGGCGTGGCGGCCGGGGCCGGGGCGGGCTCCGGGGGGTGGGCGGCGGCGGCCGCCCGCCGGGCGATCCGCTCCGTGAGCGGGGCGGGCAGCCAGCCGTCGAACGCGCGCAGCGGCCGCCCGGCCGCACGCTCGCTCAGCGCCGCGAGTTCGTCCGTGGTGATGCGCCCGGCCGGGTCGGCGGTGAGGCTCCGTTCCAGCAGGGTCCGCAGCGGGGCCGGGTAGCCGCTCAGATCGGGCGCCGTCCGGGCGGTGTTGGCGATCCGCACGGCGAGCGCGGTCGCGCCGCCCTCGCCGTAGGGGTGCCGGCCGGTCGCCGCGACCGCCGCGATCAGGCCGAGGGAGAACACGTCGGCGGCGGCGGTGACGGGCTCGCCCAGTGCCTGTTCGGGCGACATGTACTGCGGGGTGCCGACCACGCCGCCGCTGTGCGTGAGCTGGGTGGTGTCGGCCGCCCGCGCGATGCCGAAGTCGATGACGTACGGACCGGCCGGGCCGAGCAGGATGTTGGCGGGCTTGAGGTCGCGGTGGACGACCTCCGCCGCGTGGATGGAGCCCAGGGCCCGCGCCGCGCAGCCGACGAGCTGGAAGACGGCCGGCAGCGGGAGCGGTCCGTACGCGGTGAGCGCGTCGGCGAGCGACAGCCCGGGGACGAACTCCGAGGCGATCCAGGGCAGCGGCCCGGTCGTGTCGTGGTCGACGACCGGCACCAGGTGGTAGCCCTGCACCCGGCGGGCGGCCCGCACCTCCTGCTCGAAGCGCCGCCTGAATTCGGGGTCCTGGCCGTACTCGCGGCGGATCACCTTGAACGCCACGGGCTGCCCTCCCCGGGTGCGCGAGAGGTACACGGTGCCCATGCCGCCCTCGCCGAGGCGGGCCAGCATCCGGTAGCCGCCGGTCTCGCGGGGGTCGAGCGGGTGGAGCGGGGCGGGTATGTCGTCGGTTCCGTTCGTCACGGGCCCACCCTATGCGGCATGACGTTGCGTCAACCGCATTGCAGTGTCCCATCTTTGACCAGCGGGTATGGGTCGGGGCCGGTGGCGCTAGCCGAGGGCGGCGGCGCGGGACAGGAGGAGGTCCCGTTCGCGGGCGTTGCGGGTGAGGGCGGCGGCCCTCTCGAACTCGGCGCGGGCCTCGGTGGCGCGGCCGAGGCGCTCCAGCAGGTCCCCGCGCACGCTCGGCAGCAGGTGGTAGGAGCGCAGGGCGGGTTCCCGGGCGAGGGCGTCGACGAGGGGCAGGGCGGCCCCGGGGCCTTCGGACATGGAGACGGCTACGGCCCGGTTCAGCTCGACCACCGGTGAGGGGAGCTGCTCGGCGAGCCGGCCGTAGAGGGTGGCGATGGTCCGCCAGTCGGTGTCCTCGTAGCGCACGGCGGCCGCGTGGCAGCCGGCGATGGCGGCCTGGAGGGCGTAGGGGCCGCTGCCCGCCCGGTGCAGGGAGTCCACTCCGCGGCGGATGAGCAGCCGGTTCCACCGGGACCGGTTCTGGTCGGCGAGCAGCACCGGCTCGCCGTCGGGGCCGGTGCGGGTGGCGGTGCGGGAGGCCTGGAACTCCAGCAGCGCGGCGAGTCCGTGGACCTCGGGTTCGCCGGGCATCAGCGCGGCCAGGACGCGGGCCAGGCGCAGGGCGTCCTCGCAGAGGGCGGGGCGCAGCAGGTCGTCTCCGGCGGTGGCGGAGTAGCCCTCGTTGAAGACGAGGTAGATGACCTCCAGCACGGAGGCCAGGCGTTGTTCGCGGTCGGCTCCGTAGGGGACCTCGAAGGGCACCCGGGCCTTGGCGAGGGTCCCTTTGGCCCGGACGAGGCGCTGGGCGACGGTGGGTTCGGGGGCGAGGAAGGCGCGGGCGATCTCCTGGGTGGTGAGTCCGGCCACCAGGCGCAGGGTGAGCGCGATGCGGGCGTCGGTGCCCAGCACCGGGTGGCAGGCGGTGAACACCAGGCGCAGCAGGTCGTCGTCGATGTCGTCCGGTTCCGCGGGCTCGGGCGGCGGCGGTACGTCCTCCAGGGTGCGGCCGACCTCGGCGAGCTTGCGCGCGTAGGTCTCCTTGCGGCGGACCAGGTCGACGGCCCGGTGCCTGGCGGTGGCCATGAGCCAGGCCCCGGGCCGGTCGGGGACGCCGTCCCGGGGCCACTGTTCGAGGGCGGCGACGAGGGCGTCCTGGGCGATCTCCTCGGCGATCCCGACGTCCCGCACGATGCGGGTGACACCGGCGATGATCCGTGGGGACTCGATCCTGAACACCGTTTCGACCGCCCGGGCCGCGTTCACTGCCGTCACGGCCATCCATCAGAGCAGCCGCCGGGGGGCGGGGCAAACGCGGCCCGCGGTGCGGGCCGCGGCCGGGTCACATCTCCTGGACCTCGCGGACCTCGGCGCCGACGGTCCATTCCGCCGGGTGGGTCTCCAGGAAGCGCTTGGTCCACTCCAGGGCCTCGGCCTTGTCCTTGCACTGGAGGAAGGCGTATCCGCCGACGACCTCCTTGGTCTCGGTGAACGGGCCGTCGGTGAAGCTGGTCCTGCCGCCCGACCAGGTGACGCGGGTGCCTTCGGAGGTGGGGTGCAGGCCGGCGGTGTCGAGCATCACCCCGGCCTTGGTGATCTCCTCCATGAGGGCGCCCATGCGCGCCTCGAAGTCGGCCGGGAAGGGGGTGTCGGGGGTCAGGTTCTGCTCGTCGATGCGGATCATCGTCAGGAAGCGCGGCATGGTGACTCCTCGGTCGTGAGGGCGGGGGCCTTTCCCCTGCCTCTCACCTCTGCGTCGAACGGGAGGCGCCCGGATCGACAGCCCTCCGGAAAAATTCTTCGGAGATTTCGCGGAACCGGCCACCGGGGGCTCCCCGCCGCATCCGTCCGGGCGCCTCCGGCGGAAGTGAGGGGCAGAGCCCCCGGTCACACGTCGGCGGTCCGGGGGCTCGCCCGGGCGGGGGCTACCGGCTGTCCCCCGCCCAGTCCCAGCGGCCCGGGTCGGCGGCCCGCCGGCGGTAGTGGGCGCGGCCTCCCGCCCCGTAGCGGCCTATCTCGGTCGGCAGGCGCGCCTCTTCGGCCAGCCGGTCGGCGCCCCAGCCGGTGACGTCGAGCAGGAGCCCGTCGAGGGGGCCGCCCACGAGCTCGCCGTAGGCGTGGCCGGGGCGGGGGCCCGGATCGGGGTCTTCGTGGTCGGCGCCGTAGACCCGGCGGCGCGGCATCCTGTCGTCCATGGCGCCCAGCTTCACAGCCGCCACTGACAACGGGCCCCGCACCGGCACGCGCGCGGCAGCGCCTAGGCTGGCGGCCACGTCGTACGCGAACCGAGGAGCACCACGCATGGCCAGTCGGGTACACCGGCCCCTGGAGGACCAGGAATTCGACTTCATCACCCGGATGGCGCCGGGGCCGGTCCTGGCCTTCTTCACCGGCACCTGGCCCAAGGCCGTCGAGGCCTCCCGGGAGCTGGAGTCCCTGGTCGCGGAGCTGGCCCGGGACCCGGAGCACGGCACGCGGTTCACCGCAGTGCGCGCCGACATCACCCGCTGTCCCGGAACGGTCCGGCGCTACGGGGTGACGGGGGCGCCGACAGTGGTGCTGCTGCGGTCCGGGGAGGCGGTGGCGACCCACGAGGGCCCGCTGGGGCGGGCGGAGCTGCTCGCCTTCCTGGACGCCCACCTCTAGGCCGTCTCGACGTCAGCGCGGCCCGGCGGGTGAACTCGGGCAGGCTGGCCGAAAGTGGCATAGGTGGGATAGGTGCCTCAGGCATGTAATGGAGTCCGGCGAGACGGAACCATCGCTTGCGAGGTGTTGCTTTCCATGTCCGAAGCCGTTGCCTTCCCCCAGGACCGAACCTGCCCCTACCACCCGCCGGCCGCGTACCGGCCGCTCCGCGAGGGCCGGCCGATCTCCCGGGTCACCCTCTTCGACGGCCGCTCGGTGTGGGTGGTCACCGGCCACGCCGAGGCGCGGTCGCTGCTGTCCGACGCGCGGCTGTCGACCGACCGCACCAACGAGGCCTTCCCGGCCCCCACCGCCCGCTTCAAGGGGCTGCAGAACCGGCGTACGGCCCTGCTCGGGATGGACGACCCCGAGCACAACGCGCAGCGGCGGATGCTGATCCCGAGCTTCTCGGTCAAGCGGACGGCCGCGCTGCGCCCCCGGATCCAGGAGACCGTGGACCGGCTGATCGACGCGATGGAGGCCCGGGGGCCGGGGGCCGAGCTGGTGGGCGACTTCGCGCTGCCGGTGCCGTCCATGGTGATCTGCGCCCTGCTCGGGGTGCCGTACGAGGACCACGACTTCTTCGAGGAGCAGTCGCGGCGGTTGCTGCGCGGCCCCTCGACCGCCGACGTGGAGGAGGCCAGGGAGCGGCTGGACGCCTATCTGGAGGCGCTGATCCGGCGCAAGCGCACCGAGCCGGGTGACGGGCTGCTGGACGAGCTGGTCTCGACGCGGCTGGCGGCGGGCGAGACCGACGTCGAGGAGCTGGTGTCGCTGGCGGCGATCCTGCTGATCGCGGGGCACGAGACCACGGCGAACATGATCTCGCTCGGCACCTTCACCCTGCTGCGGCACCCGGAGCAGCTGGCCGAGCTGCGGTCCGACCCCTCTCTGATGCCGGAGGCGGTGGAGGAGCTGATGCGGTACCTGTCCATCGCGGACGGGATGCTGCGGGTGGCCACGCGGGAGATCGAGGTCGGCGGGGTGACGATCCGGCCGGACGACGGGGTGGTCTTCTCCACCTCGGTGATCAACCGGGACGGAGCGGTGTTCGCCGACCCCGACGCGCTGGACTGGCACCGGCCGGCCCGCCACCACCTGGCCTTCGGGTTCGGCATCCACCAGTGCCTGGGCCAGAACCTGGCGCGCGCCGAGATGGAGATCGCCCTCGGGACCCTGTTCGGGCGGTTGCCGGGCCTGCGCCTGGCGGCCGCCCCGGACCGGATCCCGTTCAAGCCCGGGGACACCATCCAGGGCATGCTCGAACTGCCCGTGACGTGGTGAGCGGGATGCGGATCTCCGTGGACCGGGACGTCTGCATCGGGGCCGGCCAGTGCGTGCTGACCGCGCCGCAGGTCTTCGAGCAGGACGAGGACGGCTTCGGCGGGGTGCGCCCGGGCCGCGCGGACGGCGGCGGGAGCCCGCTGGTGCGGGAGGCCGCGCGCGCCTGCCCGGTCTCGGCGGTCACCGTGCGGGAGGAACGGGCGGACTGAGCGCGGGAGCCCCCGCCGGGTGACCGGCGGGGGCTCCCGGCTGCGGGAACCGCGGTGCGGTCTGCGCTACTCGGGGACCACGTGCTCCGCCTGGGGGCCCTTGGGGCCCTGGGTGACGTCGTACGAGACCCGGGCGTTCTCCTCCAGGGACTTGAAGCCCGTCCCCGCGATCGCGGAGAAGTGCACGAACACGTCGGGGCCGCCGTCGTCCTGCTGGATGAAGCCGAAGCCCTTCTCCGAGTTGAACCACTTCACGGTGCCAGTTGCCATCGGTACTGATCCTTCTCAACGTTCCGCTCGGGCCGCACGCTCGCGGCCGTCTCGATACTGCCCATCCGTTCCGCGGGCCACACGCCGGACGCGCCCAACCGGGGTGTCGGGCCCTGCCCCGACGGCCCGGCGGTCCCCCGCCGCGGCCGCCGCCCGGCGCGGGCCGCTCGCGCGGCAGCCCAGGCAGTCGGCGTGTCCCGTCCGGGCGGCGGTGTCCCGGACCCGCCAGTCCCAGGCCTCGCGGGGGCGGGGACCGCTGGGCTTGCCCCAGCCGGCGAGGTGGAGCAGCCAGGTGACGATCCCCGCCGCCGCGACCAGGGCGAGGCCCAGCCAGATGCCCGGGGTCCAGTCGGCGCACAGGGCGGCGCCCGCTCCGGTGCAGCCCAGCAGGGCCAGGGTGGTTCCGGTCCAGCCGGCCACGGTGTGGCCGAGGTCGACGTCTCCGTGGGCGCTCATGATTCCCCCTCGATGGGCAGGCGGCAGTACGCTCGGAGCAGGATCATTTATCTCACGAGCTAAGTAACTTAGATACTAAGGAGAGTGTCGGTGCACGGCAAGCCCCGCCCCGCGGCCACGGCCGGGGAGGCGATCGCACGCATGGACCAGTACGTGGCCCTCGGCCTCGTCGGCCAGCAGGAGGTGGCCCAGCTCCTCGGGATCAACGTCACCGACCTGACCTGCCTCGCGCACATCCTGGCGGCCTGCGACAAGCCCCTCTCGGCCGGCGACCTCGCCGGGCTGGTGAACCTCACCACCGGTGCCGTCACCGGCGTGCTCAACCGGCTGGAGAAGGCCGGGTACGCCCGCCGCCAGCCCGATCCGGCCGACCGCCGGCGGGTCCGGGTGGTGGCCGACCCCGAGGCCGCCGCCCGGGTCATCGCCACCTACCAGCCCTTCTACGACCGGCTCGGCAGGGTGTTCGCCGAGTACACCCCCGACGAGATCGCCGTGATCGCCGACTGGTTCGGGCGGGCGTCCGTCGAAATGCGGGCCCACCTCGCCCAGGTGCGCTCCGGGGAGCTCGACCCCCGGCCGGGCCGGTGACCGGCTGGTAAAATGGCCGGGAAACTTGAGGCGCGGGGCGCTTGCACCCGGTGCGGACGCGTACGACGAGCCGGGGACCGTACCGAAGGGGTACGGATCCCGGCTCGTCGCCGTTCCCCGCCCGCCTCCCTCTCCTCACGGAAGGTTCTGCATGAAGAACCCGTCAGCTCACGGGCGTTTCGGCATCAAGGCCGGGGCGAAGGCAGGCTCCAAGCCGGGAGCCAAGGGTTCCAAGGGAGCCGGCAAGGCCCCCCGGACCATCGGCCCCCAGGGCGAGTTCGCCATGCCCCGGACCGGCACCCCGGCGCTGCCCCCGGTGGCCTCGTTCGACGAACTCGGACTGCCCGCTGAGCTGGTGAGGACCCTGGCCGAGCAGGAGGTGCGCGAGCCCTTCCCGATCCAGGCGGCCACCCTGCCCAACTCCCTCGCCGGACGCGACATCCTCGGCCGGGGCCGGACCGGCTCCGGCAAGACCCTCGCCTTCGGCCTGGCCCTGCTGGCCCGCACGGCCGGGCGCAAGGCCGACCCCAAGCGGCCGCTCGCCCTGGTCCTCGTACCGACGCGCGAGCTGGCGCAGCAGGTGACCGAGGCGCTGACCCCGTACGCGCAGGCCCTGGGTCTGCGCATGGCCACCGTCGTCGGCGGGCTCTCCATCGGCCGCCAGACCAGTGCGCTGCGCACCGGCGCGGAGGTCGTGGTCGCCACCCCCGGCCGCCTGAGCGACCTGGTGGGACGGCGCGACGTGCACCTGGAGCGGGTGCGGATCACGGTGCTGGACGAGGCCGACCAGATGTGCGACCTGGGCTTCATGCCTCAGGTCACCGAGATCCTGGACCAGGTGCACCACGACGGGCAGCGGATGCTGTTCTCGGCCACCCTGGACCGCAACGTCGACCAGCTCGTGCACCGGTACCTGAAGGACCCGGTCTCGCACTCGGTGGACCCGCAGTCGGCTTCGGTCGGCACGATGGACCACCACGTGCTGCACATCCACGCGGCGGACAAGGTGTCGGCGGCGACCGAGATCGCGGCCCGCGAGGGGCGGGTGATCATGTTCCTGGACACCAAGCACGGCGTGGACCAGTTCGTGAAGCACCTGCGGGCCATGGGCGTGCGGGCGGAGGGGCTGCACAGCGGCAAGTCCCAGCCGCAGCGCACCAAGACCCTCGGCCAGTTCAAGGACGGCCTGGTCACGGTCCTGGTCGCGACGAACGTGGCCGCCCGCGGCATCCACATCGACGACCTCGACCTCGTGGTCAACGTGGACCCGCCGGCGGACAGCAAGGACTACCTGCACCGCGGCGGCCGCACCGCACGGGCGGGCGAGTCCGGCAAGGTGGTCACGCTGGTCACGCCGAACCAGCGGCGGGACATGGTGCGCCTGATGGCCGACGCCCGGATCCGGCCCACCATCACCCAGGTGCGCTCCGGCGAGGCGGCGCTGAGCCGGATCACCGGCGCGAAGAAGCCCTCCGGGGTCCCGCTGTCGGGGGCTCTGCCGACCGACGCCAAGGGCCGTCCGAGCGGCACGGAGCTCGGCTTCCGGGGCATCGGCACCCGGCCGGGCCGGGCCGGGCGGGGCAAGGAGTCCCGCAAGACCGCCGAGGCGCGCCAGGCCGCGGAGGCCCGGCGCGCGGCCCGGGTCCGCAAGGGCCTCTGAGGCCCGTACCCGGGGCGTCCGGCGGGATACCCGCCGGACACCGGGCGGCGGGCCGGGTCAGGCCCGGGCGCGCCGCCGCCGGGCCACGACGGCCCGGGTGACCACCGGCGGGAGCAGGTCCTTGGCCAGCCTGCGCCAGCGCACGCCCGGCCGGGGCGCGGGCTTCGGTGCGGGCCGGGCCGGGGCCGGCTCGGGGGCCGGCGGGTGCAGCAGCTGCGGCGCGGGCGGCGCGGCGACGCCCTCGTCGCCTATGCGCACCAGCGGCTTCCCGTGGATGACGTCCACGCCGTGCCACAGGTCGGTGCGGCCCTCCAGCCAGGTGCGCAGCGCCGTCTGCCAGGGCTCCGGGTCGCCCCAGGTCGCGTACAGCTTCGAGGCGGACACGGCGATCGGGTGCAGCCCGTCGGTGGCCACGGCGGCCCAGACGGCGGCGGCGACGCCGGGACAGTGCGCGGAGCGGTAGTCGTCGAAGACCACCACGGCGTCGGCGGTGGCGACGGTGCGCGAGGAGGCGATGTCGCCCACGACGTGCTCGTGGAGGTGGGAGGCGTCGACGTGGACGAAGCGGCAGCTCCCGGGACGCACCCGGTCGGCCACGACGGAGGTCGGGGCCTGGATGACGGTCGGCAGCGCCTCGTGGAAGGCCAGGTAGTTCGTCTCGAACCCGCGGCGGGTGAGGGTGGGGTACGAGTCCCGTACCTCCTCGACGTTGGAGTCGTCGGGGGCCGGCGAGTCGAAGAGGTCGCAGACCGTGAACTCCTCGCCCTCGCGGAGGTAGCCGGCGAGGAAGATCGCGCTCTTGCCCATGAAGGCGCCGAGCTCCAGGATGTCGCCCGCCTTCGGCACGGCTTCGTTCTGGCGGGTCAGGAACCAGTCGAAGAGGACCTGGTCATACGCCGAGAACCAGCCCTCCACCTCGCCGAAGGACCGGGGTGCGGGCGGTTCGGGCGGTTCGGGCGACCCGGCGTCCGGGGTGGTGACGGGGGCCTGGGAAACGTGCGACACGGAGAGTCATCCTCCAGCGGAACGGCATCGGTCCAGCTCTGACACCCGGCCGGGTATGGAGACCCTAAACCCCCGAACGGGGTTATGGCGAGAACTCGTTGCCTTTGATCGTCCCGGCTCGGGAGGTGGCGCGCCGGTCCAGTCTCCGGGCGGCGTCGTTGCGCACGCGCCGGGTCCTGCCGGAGGCGGCCAGCAGGGCGAGGGCCTCGTCGGGGGCCGGTGACAGGGCCGCGGTGCGCTGGCACCAGTCGGAGGCGGCGGCCAGCTCCGTGCGGGACCACTCCCCGCCCGCCTCGACGGCCTTGAGCAGGGTCCACTCGCCGAGCCGCCGGGCCGGGAACGGGTGGCCGACGAGCGCGCCGCGCAGGGCGCGGGCCCAGTCCTGGTAGGCGGCCCCGGGCCGCAGCCGCACCGCGCGGCGGTCCAGGTGGGTCACCACCGCGCTCTGCGCCATCACCGGGTCGCGGTCGCGGAGCACCTCGGCCACCACCACGGCCTCGGCCGCCGCGCCGGCCGCCCCGGCGGCGGCGAGCCGGTCGAGGTGGCGGGCGTACCGCGAGCGGTCGGCGGCGACGGCCTGCTCCGGCGGCCGGGCCGCGGTCGTCGGGCCGGCCGCCGGTGCGCGGCGTGTCTGGTGTCCTGGGCTCCCCATGGAACCCATTCCACACGACCGCCCGGCGCGGGTCCGGGGCGGGGTGGGGGTGGGGGCGGGGTCAGTGGGTCAGGTCGGTGCCGACCTGCTCGAAGTGGAAGGACTTGATGAAGCAGTCGCGGGGCTGCCCGACGGCGAAGAAGACGCAGTCCACCAGGGACTGGGCGGTGAGCGGGTCCCGGGCGGTGCGCGGGGCGTTCTCCCAGGCCGGCGACAGGGGGTCGTGGTTCACGAAGTCCGGGGGGTAGAGGGAGATCACCCGGACCCCCCGGTCGCGCAGCCGGCGGGAGAGGCTCTCGGTGAACCCGGCCTGGGCGCTCTTGGCCGCGTAGAAGGCGTCGTGCGCGTCGGAGCGGTGGTTCCCGGGCTCGCCGCAGGTGGAGACCATGGTCACGATGTCCGGCTTCCCGGACTTCAGGAGCAGCGGGAGGAAGGCCTTGGTGGTCAGGACGGTGCCGGTGGCCCCGGAGGCGAGGGTGTCGACGACGTCCTCGTCGGAGGCGGAGAGCAGGTCCGTCCCGTGCTGGTAGCGGGAGCCGTTGTTGACCAGGACGTCCACGTGGTCCGCGCGGGCGGCGACGGCCGCGGCGAAGTCCCGCACGGAGGCCGGGTCCGTGAGGTCGCAGGCGTAGGCGTGGACCCGGGCGGCGTCGTGTCCCCGGGCGACGATCTCCTGGCGGACCCGCTCGGCGGCCTCCGCGGTACGGGCGGAGAGGTGCACCTCGGCTCCCCGCGCGGCGAAGCCGAGGGCCAGGGTCCGCCCGAAGTCGCGCCCCGCGGCGGTGATGACGACGCGGTGGTGTTCAAGTGTCATGCCTGTCATGCCTCCTGGTAGGTGGTTCGTACACGCGAACCGGCCCGGCGATCAAGAAATTCCGATCACGGGACACCGGCCGGCATGGCGGGGCACCACCCTCCGCCCTATCCTGAAAAGGATCTCCGCGCCCGCCGGCCCGCGTCCGGGAACCCGGCCACGGCGCCCGAGCGCCGGTGCCGCGGCCCTTCGGCCCCGCCGGTGACCGTCCGTGACCTCCGTCGTGAGGGAGACCGGCCCGCATGGACCTCAACACCATCACCGAAGTCGTCCGCCGCCCCGCCGGACGTCCGGGCGAGAGCTGGCGCGAAGGCGACGCCTGGCTGGCCGGCGGGACCTGGCTCTACTCGGCGGAGCAGCCGCACCTGCGCCGCCTGATCGACCTGACGGCACTGCACTGGGAGCCCCTCGTCCCGAGTGACGCGGGCCTGGAGATCGGCGCGACCTGCACGGTCCGCGACCTGTACGCGTTCCGGCCGCCGCCCGAGTGGACCGCGGGGGAACTGGTCCCGGCGGCCTGCGAGGCGTTCCTGTCCTCGTTCAAGGTGTGGAACGCCGCCACCGTCGGCGGCAACATCTGCATGTCCCTCCCGGCCGGCCCGATGATCACCCTCACGGTGGCGCTGGAGGCCCGGTACGAGCTGTGGGCCGCCGACGGGTCGGTGCGCACCGTCGACGCCCTCGACTTCGTGACCGGCGACCACCGCAACGTGCTCGCGCCGGGCGAGCTGCTGCGCCGGATCGACGTCCCGGCGCACGCCCTCGCCAAGCGCGCCGCGCACCGCCGCTTCTCCCTGACCCGGCTGGGCCGCTCGACGGTGTTCCTGATCGGCACGCACACGCCCGGGACGGACAACCTGCTGCTGACCGTGACCGCCGGCACCACCCGGCCGCTGCGGTTCGCCTTCGACCACATGCCCGACGCGCCGACCCTGCGGCAGAGCGTCGACGCCGTCCCCGCCGACGTCTGGTTCGCCGACCCCAACGGGACCCCCGACCACCGCAGGCACCTGACACGGCACTTCGCCGAAGAGATCCGGCGCGAACTCATCGCTGGGGGCCCGGCATGACCTACCTCGTCAACGGCAGGACCTTCGAAGAGGAGCCGGCTCCCGGCCAGTGCCTGCGCACCTTCCTGCGCTCCCTCGGCCACTTCGGGGTCAAGAAGGGCTGCGACGCCGGCGACTGCGGCGCCTGCACGGTGTGGCTCGACGGCGTTCCCGTGCACAGCTGCATCACCCCCGCGTTCCGTGCGGAGGGACGTGCGGTGACCACGATCGAGGGGCTCGGCGCGCCGGGCGACCTGCACCCGGTGCAGCGGCGGTTCCGCGACGCCCCGGGCTTCCAGTGCGGTTTCTGCACCGCCGGGATGATCATGACCTCGGCCACCTTCACCGAAGCCCAGAAGGCCGACCTGCCCAGGGCCCTGAAGGGCAACCTGTGCCGGTGCACCGGCTACCGGGCGATCGAGGACGCGGTGCGGGGCGTCGCGCACGTGCAGACGGCCGCGCCGGGCAGGGCGGTCGGGACGAACGTCGGCGCCCCGGCGGCCGAGGACGTGGTGACGGGGCGCGCCGAGTTCACGATGGACACCCGCATGGAGGGCATGCTGCACCTCAAGGTCCTGCACTCGCCGCACGCCCACGCCCGGATCGTCTCCGTCGACAAGGGGGCCGCGCTCGCGGTCCCCGGCGTGCTCCGCGTCTACTCCTGGGAGGACGTGCCCCGCAGGCGCTTCACCACCGCGATCCACACCGACCACCTGGTCGATCCGGACGACACGTACGTCCTCGACGACACCGTCCGCTTCGTCGGCCAGCGGGTCGTGGCGGTCCTGGCCGAGACGCCCGGCGCGGCGGAGGAGGGCTGCCGGAGGGTGGCCGTGGAGTACGAGGTGCTGCCGGCGGTGTTCGACCCCGAGGAGGCGATGGCCGACGGGGCGCCCCGGCTGCACGGCTCCGAGGACCCGTTCGTCCGCGACAGCGTCCACAACCTGCTGCTGGAGATCCACTCGCACATCGGCGACGTCGAGGCCGGGTTCGCGGCGGCCGACGTGGTCCACGAGGGCACGTACTCCTCCCCGCGGGTGCAGCACGCCCACCTGGAGACCCACGGCTCGATCGCGTGGATGGAGGACGGCCGGCTGGTCGTCCGCACCAGTTCCCAGTCCCCGTCGATCGCGAAGGTCAAGCTGGCCTACCTGTTCGCGCTCCGCCCCGACCAGCTGCGCGTGTTCTGCAAGCGCGTCGGCGGCGGGTTCGGCGGCAAGCAGGAGGTCATCACGGAGGACCTGGCGGCGCTGGCCGCGCTCGACACCGGGCGGCCCGTCGCCTACGAGTTCACGCGCGAGGAGGAGTTCACCACCGCCTCGCCGCGCCACCCGATGAAGCTGACGGTCCGGCTCGGCGCGAAGGCCGACGGTACGCTCACCGCGTTCCAGGTGCGCAACGTGTCCAACACGGGCGCGTACGGGAACCACGGCGGCGAGACCCTGTACGCGGGCGGCGCCGCCGTCATGATCTACCGCTGCCCCAACAAGAAGTACGACGCCTACTCCGTCTACACCAACACCGTCCCCAGCGGGGCGCTGCGCGGCTACGGGATGACCCAGCCGGCCTTCGCCGTGGAGTCGGCGATGGACGAGCTGGCCCTGGCCCTGCACATGGATCCGCTGGAGCTGCGCCGCCGCAACATCGTGCGGCCCGGCGACCCGCTCGTCGCGATGCACGACGGCCCCGACGACGTGATGTTCAACGAGGACGGGCTCGGCAAGTGCATCGACCTGGTGGCCGGCGCGCTGGCCCGCACCGCCGGCCGGCCCGCCCCCGGGCCCGGGTGGCTGGTCGGGACGGGGGTGGCGAGCTCGCTGCACGAGACGGCACCCCCGACCGAGCACGTCTCGGAGGCCTGGGTCACCCTCGGCGACGACCTGGTGTACGAGCTGGCCGTCGGGACGGTCGAGTTCGGCGAGGGCACCTCGACCGCCCACGTCCAGATCGCGGCCAACCAGCTGGGCACGACCCCTTCGCGGATCCGCCTGGTGCAGTCCGACACCGACCGCACGGGGTTCGACACCGGCGCCTTCGCCAGTGCCGGGCTGTTCGTCGCGGGCAACGCGGTGCTGCGGGCGGCCAACGCGGTGCGCGACCGGATCGTGGAGTTCGCCGCCGCGCACACCGGCGTCCACGTGGTGATGTGCACGATGGAGGACGACCACGTCGTCTGCGGCGACGACCGGGTACCGCTGGCCGAGCTCGTCGCCCTGGCCGGGGCCCGCGGCATCCGGTTCACGGCGGCCCGCAAGGCGTACGGCTCGCCGCGCAGCGTCACCTCCAATACGCAGGGGTTCCGCATCGCCGTGCACCCGGTGACGGGCGAGATCCGGATCCTCTACAGCGTGCAGGCGGCCGACGCCGGCGTGCTGATCAACCCCGAGCAGGTCCGGGGCCAGGTCGACGGCGGCGTCACCCAGGGCATCGGGTTCGCGCTGACCGAGGACTACATGGTCGACGCGTCCGGCGCCATGGCCAACCCGAACCTGCGCAACTACCGCATCCCCACGTACGCCGACGCACCGCGCACCGAGGTGCTGTTCGTGGGCTCGGCGGACTCGGTCGGGGCCATGCACTCCAAGGGCATGGCGGAGTGCTGCATCAACCCGGTGGCCCCGGCCCTGGCGAACGCGCTGCGCGACGCCACCGGGGTCCGCTTCCGGGAACTGCCCCTGACCCCGGCGCGGATCTACAGCCGGCTGGGCGAGAGCAGTCCGGCGGCGGCGACGGGGCCGAGACGATGAGCACCGGCGGGCACGCGGACGCGGCCGCCACGGTGATCATCTGCCGGAAGGTGCTGCCCGGCAGGGAGCGGGAGTACGAGAAGTGGCAGTACAGGGTCAACACCGCCGCCGCGGACTACCCCGGGCACCTGGGCGCCGAGGTGTCCCCGCCGACGGCGCTCCAGCCCGACTGGGTGGTCGTCTACCGGTTCGACTCCATCGCCCACCTCCAGGCGTGGATGAACGGGGCGACCCGGCAGCGGCTCCTGGACGTCGGTGAGAAGTACTTCGACGGACCCGCGACCCAGCAGGTCATCAGCGGCGGCTCGCGGCCGACCGACCCTCTGGTGACCGTCGTGGTCACCCACCGCGTCCACCCGGACCAGGTCGGCGACTTCCTCGCCTGGCAGCGCCGCATGAGCCACGAGGAGAGCAAGTTCGAGGGCTACCGGGGCAGCGAGGTGTTCCGGCCGGTGGAGGGCCTCCAGGAGGAATGGACCACCCTGTACCGCTACGACAACGCCGAGCACCTCGACGCCTGGCTGACCTCGGCCAAGCGGCAGGAGGTGCTCGCCGAGGGCAGGAAGTTCAACGAGTTCAAGCTGCGCACCATCGACAACTCCTTCGGCAGCTGGTTCGCCTTCGCCGAGAACGGCAAGGAGGCGCCGCCGCCCTCGGAGACCAAGACCTCCGTCGCGGTCTGGGTGGGCCTGTACCCGACCGTGGTGCTGCTGACGCTCGCCCTGCACCCGCTGGGGATGCCGCTGTGGCTCGGACTGCTGGTGGGCAACCTGCTGTCGAGCTTCATCATGAGCTTCTTCACGATGCCGTACTACGTGAACCCGCTGCTGCGGCGGTGGCTGCGGCCGAACGCGAACGAGCCCCCGGCCCGGAGCAACCTCATCGGCCTCTGCACCGTCGCGGCGGTGATGGTCTTCTGGGTGGTCGTGTTCTACCTCGTGACCACCCGCTTCTGGTCACTGCCCTGAGCCGGGACCCGGCTCCGGGCCGGGCAGCGGGGCGCCGGTCTCCAGGAGGGTCTTGATGCTGGAGACGAGCATCGGCCAGGCTCCGGAGCACATGCCGACGAGGGTGCCGCCCGGGGCGAACCCCTCGTGGCGGACCGTGAGCCGGGCGAGGGTGTCCCCCACCGGCTCGATCTCGTACGTCACCCTCGTGCGCGGCTCGGCGGCCAGCTCGGCCCGCAGCTCCTCGGTGATCCCGGCGGAGGCCGCCCACTGGGTGCTGAAGGTGTGCCAGGTGTAGGAGAGCAGGCGGTCCGGGACGCAGTCGAGCACGACCTGCTCGGGGTCGCTGGTGCGGGCCCCGCGCTCGACCCAGTCCATCGTCGAGCCCACCGCCCAGTCCGTCTCGAAGGTCAGGCCCCAGTAGCGGCGGGTGTACGCCGGGTCGGTGAGGGCCTGCCAGACCCGGGCGGGGTCGGCCTGGATGTACGCGGTGTAGTCGATCACGCTGTCCGTCATGGCCCCATGCTGCGGGACCGGCCGCCGCGCGCCCGGCATTGGCGGGCCGGGCGTCGGCCGGCCGGGGCCCTCACCAGCGCAGGCCCTGCTCGGGGAGTTCCACGGGCGGGGTGCGCAGCGGGGCGGGCAGGCCGAGCTGGGCCCGGGCTGCGTGCACGGCGGCGAGCTCGTCCCGCCCGGCCGGGCCCCAGTCGCTGAGCTCCCGCACCTGCTCGGGGGTGGCCAGCAGCCGGGCGTACGCCGGGTCCGAGGCCGGGGACAGCGAGGTGAGCCGGGCGGCCGTACGGGCCAGGGCGCCCCGGTCGGCGTACCGGTAGCCGAGCGGCAGCGCCCCCACGGCGGGCTCCGCCCGCGGGACGGGCAGGTGCGCGGTGCCGGTGGCGCGGGCGACGAGCAGCAGCACCCGGCCGTCGGGGGCGAACAGCCAGCCGGCGTGGTCGCGTACGGGCAGGTGGGCGGGGACGGGGCCCGGGTGCCAGGGGCCGTGCTGGGGGGTGCGCCGGCTGCGCAGGACCCCGAGGCGGTCCAGGGCGGTGGGGGTGGTGGGGCGGCCGTCCTCCAGCAGGGCGGGGCCGCCCCCGTTGATCCGGGCGCGGAGGGCGGACAGGGCGCGGCGGGCGTCGCCCGGGTCCATCAGGGCGGGCAGGTCGGCGGGCTCCGCGAAGTCGATGCCGGTGATCTCCTGCGCGGGCAGGCGGACGGACCGGATGCGCTCGGGGGTCCAGGTGCCGCCGTCGTAGACGTGCAGGATCTCGCCGGGGAAGCGCATCTCCGGCGGGATCCCGGGCACGTCGGCGGGGATCCAGTCGACGGCGAGTCCGCGCGGGTAGTGGCCGTCGACGCCGAGCTCCTCGCGCATCTCGCGGGCCGCGGCCGCCGAGGGGGCCTCTCCGGCGTCCACGGCGCCGCCGGGGAGCAGCCGGTCGGGACGGTAGTCGACGCTCTGGACGAGGACCCGCCCGTCGGGGTCGGTGACAAGGACGGTGGCTCCGGTCCAGAGGGCGGCGCGCGAGGCCCCGTACTCCGCCGGGGTCATCCAGGTGCCCGTACGTCCGGGGTCGTCGGTCAGCTGCGGCATGGGTACTCCGTTCACCGTGGGTGGCCCAGACGGCCTGTGCAACAGCGGGCCGGGCCGCCGGGTTACGGCGGTTCCCCCCGGCACCGCCGGATGGCCTTTGCCACCCCTATACCTCCTTATTGCCGCGTTATGTCGATCTTGCTACGGTCCGTGCTGCGGACCTGCGGTGTGAAAGCGGCCGGTCCGACCACGTACGCTCACCCGTCCGTGTGAGCGGGCGCGACCGCGGGCGCCCGGTTGCGGCAGGGTGGGCGGATGCCGTCGCGCCGGACCCTGCCGCCGTCCCTGTCCCTGCTGCTCGCCGTGCTGGTGGGGGCCACCGGATGCGTGACCGTCCGGGCCCCGGAGCGGACGCCCGGTCCCGCGCCGGTCCGTACCGCGTGGGCGCCCCCGGCGCCGGTCGTGGGGGGCCTGCCGCTGGGCCCCGTCCCGGATCCGGTGGAGACGTCCGCTCCGCCCGTGGAGGCGGCCGCCCCCGCGGCGCCGCCGCCCGCCGCCCCGCAGCGGCCCGCGCCCCGCTCCGACGACCGCCCGCCCCGCCGGGCCTCCCCCGTCCGGCCCGCCCGCCCGGCGCACCGCGCACCCGCCGCCAAGCCCGCCGGGCCCGCCACGCCCCGCAAGCAGCGGCAGCCCGCGCCGCAGCGCTCGTACGACATGAGCGGACTGTGCCGCGCCGCCCACGGGGTGGTGGACCCGGCCATCGTCGCCATGTGCCGCTGACCGGGGGGGGGGGGGGGGGGGGGCCGCCCGCCACCCCCACCCCCCCCCCCCCCGGGTGCCGAGCGCCCCCGCATACGGAAGGGAACCACGCCCACCGCACACGGAAACCGACTCAGACAC
>NZ_JBIVEG010000008.1:0-134785 GCF_044747545.1 Streptomyces sp. NPDC090077 | reverse complement strand
GCCCCCGTCTCGTCGCGCGGGCGGTGCCGGGAGGCCCGCCGCCCGGCGGGGGGGGGGGGGGGCCGCCCCCGCCCCCCCCCCCCCGCCCGGGGGGGGGGGGGGGGGGGCGGCGCACGACGACCTGAGCGCGGCCAAATCCGGTGGAGGCCCGGGCCCCGGATACCTAGAGTGACCTGGCACCCCGTCACCCGAGCCGGAGCCCGTCATGCGCACGCACTACCCCCGCACCGCACACCTGCCGTGGTCCCCCGGGGCCACGTCGGACGACGTGCGCGCCGGCGGTACGTCGGCGCTGGCCGGGCGCGAGGTGGTGGTCACCGAGAAGCTCGACGGGGAGAACACCACCCTGTACGCGGACGGACTGCACGCCCGCTCCCTCGACTCCGCCCACCACCCCTCCCGCGCCTGGGTCAAGGCCCTCCAGGGCCGCATCGGCGCGCGGATACCCGCCGGCTGGCGGGTGTGCGGGGAGAACCTCTACGCCCGCCACTCGCTCGCCTACGGGGAACTCGACAGCTGGTTCTACGGGTTCTCGGTGTGGGACGGCGACCACTGCCTCGACTGGGACCGCACGCTGCGCTTCCTCGGCCGGCTCGGCGTCCCCGCACCCCGCGTCCTGTGGCGCGGGGTCTACGACGAGCGGGCCCTGCGCCGGCTGCGGATCGACACCGCCCGCCAGGAGGGCTACGTCGTGCGCACGACGGCCGGCTTCGACCGCGCGGACTTCGGGCGGTACGTGGCCAAGTGGGTGCGGGGCGGGCACGTGCAGACCGACACGCACTGGATGTACGCACCCGTCGTGCCCAACGGGCTCGGCCCGGCCGCTGCGCTGTGGGCGGTCCGCTCCGGCTCCGCACCGGACCCGGACGGACTGCTCGCCGCGCTCGGGACACCGGAACCGGCCGACGCGGTCGCGGAGCGGGCCGTCGCCGAGGTCACCGCCCGGCTCGACGGCGCCGGCCGCACCGGGGAGGCCCGGCTGGCCGGCGTCCTGGCCGCCGCCCTGCACCGGGAGCCCCGGGCCGCCCTCGGGGCGCGGCTCGCCGCGGGACCGCTCGGGATGCGGGCGGCGCGCCGCGTGGCCGACCTGGTCGGGCTGTACCCGGCGCTGCGGCGGCCGTTCCCGGAGGAGGAGCGGCGGGCCGGGCTGGTGCGGATGGCCGCGGCCGCCGACCTCGGGGTGCTGCACGCGCTGGCCGCGGGGCTCCCGGCGACGGCCGGGGAGCTGGAGTGCGCCGAGTGGTCGGCGCTGTGCGCCGAGGAGGCCGGCCTGCTCGGCCCGGACCCGCTCGGCGGGCTGCGGGCCGGGCTGCGCGGGGCCCTCGACGGGCTGGACGCGGACGCCGCCGACCGCTGCTGGGCCGAGGCCCGCGAGGCGTTCGGGCGGGGTTCGCTCACCACGGCCGAGGAGGCGGTGGCCGCCACCTGGCGCTGGCGCGACGGGTCGGCGTACCCCCGCCTGGTCCAGCTGTGCGGGCCCTCGGGCAGCGGGAAGAGCACCTACGCGCGGAACCTGCCCGGGGTGGACGCGTACGTCTCCCTCGACGACCTGCGCGAGGCCCGGGGTTCCCGCGCCGACCAGCGCGCCAATCCGGAGGTGCTGCGCGAGGGCCTGGAACGGCTGGACCGGGCCCTGGCCGCCGGGGGCACGGTGGTGTGGGACGCCACCTCCCTGACGGAGCAGCAGCGCGGCCTGGCCGGCGCGGTCGCGCGGCGCCGGGACGCGCTGGTCACCCGGGTGGTGGCGCTGGTCGGCGAGGCGGAGCTGGTCCGGCGCAACGCCGTGCGCCCGCATCCCGTACCGGAGGCCGTGCTGGCCGCGCAGCTGCGGCGGTTCAGCCCGCCGTACCCCGGCGGGGCGCACCGCACCCGGTACGTCGGGGCGGCCGGCACGGTCGAGGACACGACGGGCTCCCTCCGGGACGCCGACGAGGGGGACGACGTCTGATGCGCACCAGCGAGCAGCTCTACCACCAGGTCCGCTGGGACCCCCGGTTCGACCCGGCGCGGTTCACCCTCGGCCTGCTCCAGCGCGGGGCCGCGCCCAAGCGGGTACCGCTGCCCTCCTTCGTGCCCGGGGGCGACATCCCCTGGCACCGGGTGCTGTTCGTCGAGGCCGACGGGGAGCTGGTGTGGGACCGGGCCACCGGCGTCGACCGGATCGACTCCACGCACGCCGGGCGGGTGCGGGAGCAGCGGAGGCTGGGCGCCCCGTTCTTCACCGCCCGGACCCCGCACGCCTGGGACCCGGCGGCGGGCGGCTGGCGGCCCGTGCAGGCCGGGCCGGCCGCGCACCCTCCGGCGAGCGTGCGGCTGCTGACCTGGAACACCCTGTGGGACCGGTACGACGCCCCGCGCATCGCCACCGCCCGGCGCAGGCCGATGCTCCTGGCGGACCTGGCGGTGGCCGACGCCGACGTGATCGCCCTCCAGGAGGTCGAACCGGCGCTGCTCGCCATGCTGCTGGCCGAGCCGTGGGTGCGGGACCGCTACGCCCTGGGCACCGATCCGCGGGGGACGGACGTGGCGGACCACGGGCTGCTGCTGCTCAGCCGGCTGCCCGTGCGGGAGGCGGGGCTGCACGCGCTGCGCCCGCACAAGGCGGTCACCGCCGTCACCGTGGACACCGCGGGCGGCCCGCTGGTCGTCGCCGCGACGCACCTGACCAGCGACCACACCGAGAACGGGGCCGGCCGGCGGACGGAGGAACTCGCACGCCTCGCCGAGGGACTGGGCGGGACCGACGCCCCGGTCGCGCTGCTCGGCGACTTCAACGACGGCCGCTCCGGGGCCGCGGGACCGGCCGCCGCGCTGGGGCTGCGGGACGCGTGGACCGAGGTGCACGGGCCGGCGGACGACACCCCGACCTTCGACCCGGTGGCCAACCCGCTGGCGGCGGTGGGCTCGCTGACGGGGCGGGCGGCCCGGCTGGACCGGATCCTGCTGCGCCCCCCGGCCGGCGCCCGGGTGCGGTCGGCGCGGCTGCGCGGGCACGTGCCGGGGCCCGACGGGCTGTTCGTCTCCGACCACTTCGGGGTGGAGGCCACCGTGGAGTGCCCGGCCCCGGACGCCGCGGCGGAGGCGGGGGCCGTGCGGTGCGGGGTGCCGGCGACGGCCCGGACGGCCGTGGCGTGGCTGGCCCCGGAGGACCCGGTGGTCGGGGAGCTGCGCCGGGCGCACGACCCGGCGGAGGGCCGCTGGCCGGCGCACGTGAACCTGCTCTTCGGCTTCGTGCCGGAGTCCTCCTTCGGGGAGGCCCTGCCCCTGCTGGCGGAGGCCGCGGCGGGCACCGCGCCGTTCACCGCCCGGCTGGCGGGGGTGCACTCCTTCGGGCACCGGGACGACGCCACGCTCTGGCTGGACCCGGCGGCGGGCCCCGGCGGTGACGCGCCCTGGCAGGAGCTGCGCCGTGCCCTGGCCGACCGGTTCCCGGGCTGCCGGGGGCGCGCGGAGGGCTGGACCCCGCACCTGACGCTGGGCCGCAGCGCGGACCCGCGGCGGGCGGAGCGGGAGTTCGCCGGGCGGCTCGGGCCGGGCGGGCGCACGGCCCGGGTCGGGGAGCTGGCGGTGCTGTCGCGGCGCGGGGACGGGCCGATGCGGGTGCGGGCGGTGGTGGAGCTGGGGACCGGCGCGGTGCGGCTGCCCCGGCCGGAGGCTCCGGCGGCGCCCGCCGAAGTGCCGGGTGCCGCCGAGGAGGTGGCTGCGCGGATCGCGGCGGCGCTTCCCGGAGCGCTGGTGCGCACGGCGGGTTCGCGCCGCATGGGCTGCGCACTGCCGGGGGCCGATCTGGACCTGGTGGCCGTACTGCCCGGCCCGGCGGACGCCGCCGGGGTGCGGGCGCGGGTGGCGGCCGCACTGCCGCAGGCGCGGCGGCTGCGGGAGGTGAGGGGCGCCCGGGTGCCGGGGCTGCGGCTGCACGCGTCCGGGCTGGCGGTGGACCTGGTGCTGGTCGGGGCCGGGGCGCTGGACCCGGCGCGGGCCCTGGCCCGGCGGGCGGAGCTGGGCGAAGCGGCGGCGGTGGCGCTGAGCGCGCTCGACGACGCCGACGCGGTACGGGAGTCCGTGGGCGCCGAGCGGGCCGCCTTCGCCGGGCTGGCGCGGGAGGTCAAGGCCTGGGCGCGGGCCCGCGGGCTGGACTCGGCGCCCTTCGGGGGGCTGCCGGGGCTCGCCTGGGCGGTCCTCGCGGCGCGGACGGTCCGGGAGGCCGTGGACCGCTCCCCCGCCGCGCTGCGGCGGGAGTTCTTCGGGACGTGGGCCGCCTGGGACTGGAGCGAGCCGGTGTCCCTGCTCCCGTCGGACGGGGCGGGGCGCTCCGCGGACCCGGTCTCGGTCCTGACCCCGGCCGCGCCGGTGCGGAGCTGCACCGCGCAGGTGGGGCCCGGGATGCGGGACCTGCTGGTCCGGGAGCTGTACCGGGCGTGGGAGGCGCTGGAGGGGAATCCGGAGGACCTCGGCCGGGTGACGGCGTCGCCGCCGCTGCACCGGCGGCACGCGGCATGGGCGGTGGTGACCGTACGGGCCGGTGCGGCCGGGGAGTTCGAGGAGCGGCTGGGCCGGGCGCGGGGCCGGATGCGGGCCCTGCTGGCCGGGCTCCCGGACGCGCACGCCTGGCCCCGCCCGTTCGAGCGGACCGCCACCCTGGCCCGCTTCGCGGTGGGCCTGGGCCCGACCCCGCCGGACGCCGCCGCCCTGTCGGCCCTGGCCGGGCCCTGGGCGGCGGCCCTGCCGGGGGTGGAGGTCGCGTGGGCGGCGTCGGGCGAGGTCCCGGACCTGCCCTGAGGGCTGCCCGCCCGGTCCTCACACCTCGATGACGATCTTGCCCGCGGTGTGGCCCTCCTGGTTGAGGGCGAAGGCCGCCGCGAGTTCGGCGAGGGGGAAGGTCTCGGCGACCGTGACCTCCAGGCGGCCCTCGTCGGCGAGGCGGCCCAGCGCCGCGAGGTCCGCGGGGTCGGGGCGGACCCAGATCCACTGGCCGCCGGCCCCCAGGACCGTGTGGTCGGCGATGGAGGCGTGCCGGCCGCCCTCGGCGAGGACGGCGCGGGTGACGTCGAGGACGCCCCCGACGAAGTCGGCGACCACGGTGACGCCGTCGGGGGCGAGGGCGCGGACGCGTTCCGTCAGGCCGTCCCCGTAGGCCACCGGTTCGCACCCGAGGCCGCGCAGCCGGTCGTGGTTGCGCGGGGAGGCGGTGCCGATGACCCGGGCGCCGAGGGAGCGGGCGATCTGGACGCCGAGGGAGCCGACGCCGCCCGCCGCCCCGTGGACGAGGACCGTGTCGGCCCCGCCGGTGCCGAGGCGGGTGAGCAGCTGGTGGGCGGTGAGGCCGGCCAGCGGCAGGCCCGCCGCCTGCCGCCAGTCGAGCGAGACGGGTTTGACCGCGAGGCAGCGCACGGGGACGCTGACGAACTCGGCGAAGGTACCGCCGTGCACCCAGTCCTTGCGGGCGTACCCCATGACCTCGTCACCCACCGCGAACTCGGGGGCGTCGATGCCCACGCGCTCGACGGTCCCAGCCACGTCCCAGCCCGGGACGACGGGGAACACGGTGTCCATGAGGCCGTCGAGGCCGCCGGCCATGATCTTCCAGTCGACGGGGTTGACCCCCGCGCAGCGCACCCGGACGAGGACCTCGCCGGGGGCGACCTTGGGCACGGGCAGCCGGGTCTCGGCGAGCACCTCCGTCCCGCCGTACGCCCCGTACGCCATGGCCCGCATGGTGCCTTCGGTGTCCTGCGACATGGATGCGGCCTCTCCGTCGACCCGAACCGGTGGAAATCGCCCCTTCTCCATCCCATCACGGAAGGGCGCCCCCGCCGCTGACCGCAACGCCGCCCGGCCGGGCCGGGCGGCGTTGCGGGACCGTGCGGGGCCGGGCGGGGCCGGGTCACTCGTACTCGGTGCCGCCCTTGCGCGTCAGGTAGGCCGGGCTGACCGCCTTGGCGATGGCCCGCCCGCCGGTCACGGGGCTGTACCGCTCGGCCGCGGGCCGGATGACGACCCCCTCGCGCAGGTGCAGGCCCCGCCCGGACACGGTCTCCCGGCCGCTGGCCAGCTCCAGTACCGCGTCCAGGGCGTACGGGCCCTCGAAGAGCCGCGGCACCAGCGGGAGTTCGCCGTCGGGGAACACCTCCCCGGGGTCCAGCCAGTGCACCCGGCCGTCGATCTCGGCGGACACGTCGAAGACGGCGTATCCGGGCGGGGCGTCGGCCGTCGCGGCCGCGACCCCGTACGCCAGGTCCTGCACCCCGGCCCCGTAGACCTCGCCGAAGACGCCGACGCGGCTCGCGCCGAGCCGTTCGGCCAGCCGGGCCGCGGCCTGCGCCACGCCGTGCCCGCGCACCGCGCGCCAGTAGACGTTGCGCTCCTCCTCCTTGAGGGCCAGCCCCTTGGCGCCGACCCCCTTGGAGGAGACCAGGACCCGCCCCTCCCCGGCCACCCAGGTCAGCAGGCAGGCCGTGCCGTGGAGCTTCTCCGTCAGGACGACGGGCTCCCCCTCCTCGAAGATCCCCGGGTAGCGCTGGAGGTTCTCGATGTCCACCCAGGGCAGCAGGTCGGGGGCCGCCTCGACCTCGCCGGCCATCGTCGTGGGGACGGGCGGCGACCATTTGACGATGCCCAGGGCCTCCGCGAAGTCGGTGCCCTCCTTGGCCGCGAGGTGCAGGTCCACGCCGTCCAGGGCCCGGGGCCGGCAGACCAGGCCCTGCGAGAGCTCGCCGCGCAGCCGGACCGCCTTGACCCGGTCCCTGGCGCTTCCGGCCAGCCTCCCCGTCAGTCCCAGCTCCTCGATCAACGGGGCCGGGAGGACCGCCTGTTCGGGTATGTAGAGGGCCAGGTCGCCGGTGCGGTAGGCGCCCTTGGCGACGACGGCGCGGTACAGGCCCACCTGGGCCAGCTCCAGGGCGTCGGCGTTCGGGTGGTCGTGGACGGTCAGCTCTTCGACGGTGACACGCAGGGTGGACATCGGCGCCTCCTGGGACTCGGGACGGGTGTGCAGTTCCCGGCCACTCTCGGCTGCGCCATTTCCGCTGGTCCAGCGGATTCCGGGGTGTTAGCCTGCGCCGCGCGAGCGGCACCGGCCGTTCCCCGTAGGGAGGTTGGCATGTCACGGCGCCGGATCACGGTCGTCACCGGAGGCAGCCGCGGGATCGGCGCGGCGACGTGCGTGCGCCTCGCGGCCGAGGGGCACGACCTGGTGCTCGGCTACGTGCGCGACGAGGAGGCCGCGGAGGCCACCGCGGAGCGCGTACGGGCGGCGGGCGCGCGGTGCGTGACGGTGCGCGGCGACACCGCGCAGGAGGAGGCGGTGGAGCGCCTGTTCGACACCGCCCGGGCGGAACTGGGCCCGGTCACCGGGCTGGTGAACAACGCCGGGGTGACCGGCCCGCTGGGCCGGCTCGCCGACGCCCGGACCGAGGACCTGCGCCGGGTGGTGGAGGTGAACCTGCTCGGGTACCTGCTCTGCTGCCGGCGGGCCGCCCGGGACATGGCGGGGGCGGGCGGCGGGGCCATCGTGAACGTCTCCTCGGCCGCCGCGACGCTGGGCAGCCCCGGGGACTACGTCCACTACGCCGCCACGAAGGCGGCCGTCGACGCGCTCACCCTGGGCCTGTCGAAGGAGCTCGGCCCGGACCGCATCCGGGTCAACGGGGTCGCGCCGGGCATCGTGGAGACCGGCATGCACGCGGCGATGGGCGACCCCGACCGGCCCGCGAAGGCGGCCCCGGGGATCCCCCTGGGGCGCCCCGGGCAGCCGGAGGAGATCGCGGGGGCCGTCGCCTGGCTGCTGTCCGAGGACGCCTCCTACACGACGGGGACGGTGCTGCGGGTGGCCGGCGGGCGGTGACCCGGACGGGTCCGGACCGCTCCCCCGCCGGGCGGCTCAGCCGAAGGCCGCCCGGGTGGCCGGGCCGTAGACACCGCTCGGGTCGCCCTTGATGTCCCGGTCCCGCTGGAGCTGCGCGACGCCGCGCTTGGTCTGCCCGTCGTAGACCCCGGTCACCCGTACGTACGTGAACCCCTGCCCGTACAGCCGCTCCTGGAGGGCGCTGACCTCGGCCCCCTTGTCCCCCGGGCGCAGCGTCCCGGAGGAGCCCGGCTGCTTCGCGGGCTTGTCCGGGGTCGCCGGGCCCGTGGCGGGCTTCGCCGAGGACGGGGGCGCGGAGGGGGACCGGGTGGCGGCGGCCGAGGGCTTCGCGGTGGCCGCCTGGTTGCGGATCTCGGCGTCCCCGGCGCCCGGACTGCGGGCGGGCAGTGCGGGCAGGGCCAGGTCGGGGCGGGCCGAGGCCTGCGGGGGCTCCGGTTCGGGCCCGCTCGTCAGCAACGCCAGCGTGCCCGCCCCGGCGAGCGCCAGCAGTGCGAGGGCGGCCACCGGCAGGCGGCTCCGCCGCCGATCGGGGGCGGGCTCGTACGGGTACGCGTACGCGGGCGCACCGGCAGCCGGTCCGGCCGGGGGCACGGGCGCGGGCGGCACGGCCGGCAGGGGCTGCGTCGTCTCCGCGGTCGGCTCCGGGAAGGCCTGCTCCGGGAAGTCCGGCCCCGGGAAGGGCGGCTCGGACGGCCAGGCCGGGTACGCCGGGCCGGACGGCCCCTCGGGGGCGGCGACGTAGGGGCGTACGAAGTGGCGGTCTCCGGGCTCGGGCCCGTTCTCATCGGGGTGTGGGGACACGGTTGTCTCCGGGCGCGGACGGGGGCCGGTGCGGCGGTGCGGAACCGGCCCCCCTCCAGCCGGTCAGGCCCTGCGCCGCCGGGCGACGAGGGCCGTGCCCGCCCCCGGAGCCGGCAGGGTCAGCGGGGCGCGGGCGGATATCGGCATGTGGAATTTCTCCGAAGTGCGGCTCGTTCGGTGGCTCTTGAGCGGACTCTTTCCGTCCGCGCCCGCTTCGTCAAGCCGGGTGTCCGTTCCGCCCGATCCATCCTTTCTGCTCCGGCGTCGGGTCGGCGACCGGAGAGGCGGAAGGGGCGGGGGCGGCCGACGGGGCGGAGCCGGCCGGCCGGTGGTCCGGGACCCCGCCGGAGGGGTCCCGGTCGCGTTCCCGGCGGGCGGTGCGGGAGGTGACCGCCACCGTCACGGCGGCCGCCAGCATCAGGGCGGCGCCGGTGAGCGGGGCGGCCGGCACGGAGACCCCGTCCACCGCCAGTCCGCCGGCGAGGGCGCCCGCGGCGATGGCGAAGTTGAACATGGCCACCATCAGGGAGGAGGCGGCCTCGGCGGCCCGTGGCGCGGCCTGGAGCATCCAGCGCTGGAGGCTGACGGAGACCCCGCCGTAGAACAGGCCCCAGACCAGCAGCAGCACGGTCCCGGCGGCTGCTCCGGGCACGACGGCGATCAGCGCCAGTACGGCGGTGAGGGTGGCGCTGACGGCGAGCAGGGTGCGCCGGGCCTCGCGCGGCCCGGCCAGGAAGTTGCCCGCGACCCCGGCGAGGCCGTAGCCGAGGAGCAGGGTGCTGACCTGGCCGGAACCGACGCCGGAGACGTCCCGCAGGACGGGCCGCACGAAGGTGTAGGCGGCGAACTGGCCGGTCACCACCAGGAAGGTGACGACGACTCCGGCCCGCACCCCGCGGTTGCGGCGCAGCAGGGCAGGCAGTTCGCGGAAGGTGACGGGCCCTGACGGGGGCAGCGGGGGGAGCAGCAGGAGCAGGGCGGCGGCGGTGAGGGCCCCGAGGACGCCGACGGCACCGAAGGCGGTGCGCCAGCCGCCGAGTTCGCCGAGGAGGGTGCCGGCGGGGACGCCGAGCACGGAGGCGGTCGGGACGCCGCCGAAGATCAGGGCCGTGGCCCGGCCGACGTGGTGCGCGGGGACCAGCCGGGCGGCGAGCCCGCCCGCGATGGCCCAGAAGCCGCCGACGCTGATGCCGACGAGCAGCCGGGCGGCCAGGACCACAGTGAAGTCGGGGGCGAAGGCGGCGGCGAGGTTGGCGGCGGCCATCAGGGCGGTCAGCGCGCAGAGCACGTGCCGCCGGTCCGTCCGGGCGGCGCCGACGGTGACGAGGGGCGCGCAGAAGCCGGCGACGAGCCCGGGGACGGTGACCATCAGCCCCGCGGTGCCGTCGGAGACCCCGAGCGCGGCGCCGACGGGGGTGAGCAGCCCGATGGGCAGCAGTTCGGAGGTGATCAGGCAGAAGATGCCCAGGGAGACGGCGGCCACGGCCGCCCATCCCCGCAGGGCTCCGCGCCCGGGGGCGGGTGTCGGGGGCGAGGCCGGGGTGGGTTCGGGAACGCTGGACGCGGCGGGTTCGGTCATGCTCGGCACTCCGTACGGCAGGCGGGCGGTCGGTCGGGCCCGGACGGGGTCCGGGGTGAGGGGCGCGGCTGCACCGGACCCCGGGGGTCGCGCCTCCCCCGTCGCCCGCACTGCCCTGCCGTGCCGCTCGCGTTCCCGCCCATTCTGCGACCGCCGGGGGCGTTTCCGGCCGCCCCCCGAAGGATCGATTCGGCAACACCCGGCCCCGTTCACCGCTCCACCCGGCCCCGCTTCCCCCGTCACCCGGACGCGTGAGACCCCGGGTCCGCGCGGCCCCGGACTACGGCATGGTGGGGGGATGCAGTTACGCCGGGCCGCCCTGCCCCTCTCCCTCCTCGCGCTCCTCGCGAGCGCCGGCTGCGTGTCCGTGGGCCCCGAGTCCGGCGGCCCGGGCCCGGCACGGGGCTCCGTACCGCCCGTGGACGCGCCGGACACCCCCGAGGCCCCCGGCTCCCCGGACGCCACCGCCGCGCGCCACGCCCACGGTCCGCCGCCGGAGCCCGCGCTGCCGCTGGGCGAGCTCCCGGAGCCCGGGGCGGCGGCACCCGCGGCCCCGGAGCCGGCGCCGCGGGTGCCGCCGCCCGTCCGCCGGGCCCGGCCGCCCGCGCAGCGGCCGGTGAAGCCCGTCGCGCCCCGGCGCGCGCGGCCCCCCGCCCCGCCCGCCCCGCGGGCGCCGCGGGTACCGCGCGGCGAGGAGCTGTGCGAGGCGGCGGAGGGGGCGGTCCCGCCGTCGATCGTGGACCTGTGCGTGCGCCAGTACGGCCGCTGACCGCGCCCGGGGACGGTGCAGACTTGACCCTCACACCGTGTCAGGCCGTGCACTGGGAGACGTCATGTTCACCATCGGAGACTTCGCCAAACACGGCCGGGTGTCGGTCCGCATGCTGCGTCACTACGACGCGCTCGGACTGCTGCGCCCGGCACGTGTGGACCCCGTGACCGGGTACCGCTCGTACGAGGCCGGCCAGTTGGCCCGCCTCAACCGCGTCATCGCCCTCAAGGAGCTCGGCTTCAGCCTGGAACAGGTGGGGGCGGTGCTCGACGAGAAGGTCGGCACGGAGGAGCTGCGCGGGATGCTGCGGCTGCGCCGGGCGGAACTGGAGACCGCCGCCGCAGAGGCGGCGGCCCGCCTGGTCCAGGTCGAGACGAGGCTCCGGACCATCGAGAGCGAGGGAATCATGCCCATGGACGAGATCGTCGTGAAGAGCCTGCCGCCGGTAAGGCTGGCCGAACTGTCCGGGGTCGCCGCGAGCTTCGCCCCGCAGGACATCGGGCCGGTCATCGGCCCGTTGTACGAGGACCTGTGCCGCCGGATCGAAGCCGCCGGGGTCGTTCCGACCGGTCCGGGCCTGGCCTACTACGAGGAGGCTCCGGGCGGCGAGCCCGGAGCGGTCCTGGTGCACGCCGGGCTCCCGGTGGCGTCGGCGGTCCTCGCCGAGCACCTCGGGGCCGGGGTGCGGATCGTCGAACTGCCCGGGGTCGAGCGGGCGGCGACCGTGGTGCACCGGGGCGCGATGGACGGCGTACTGCCGGTGGCGCAGGCCCTGGCCCGGTGGATCGACGCGAACGGCCACCGCTCGGCGGGCCACGCCCGTGAACTGACCCTGGCCTGCCCGGAGGACCCGGACCAGTGGGTCACCGAGCTCCAGGAGCCGCTGGCCTCCTGAGGGCGCGGCCGCGGTCGCGGACGGCCGCGCAGCGCCGGGCGGTGCCGCGGCGGGCCGTCCGCAGCCGGCGCACCGCGCCGTGCCCGCGCCGGCTCCACTCGGCGCCGGGCAGCCCGGCGCGCTGGCCGCCGCCGGTGATCAGGGCGTTGACGGGGGCGTGCGGGTCGGCGGCGACGCCCTTGGCGATCAGCACGCCGACGACGAGCGGGACCAGCGCGACCGCGAGCGCCGAGCCGGCGGCGCTCACGTGCCCGAGGCGCGGGCGGGGGGTTGCGGGTGCCGAGGTGTCCATGCCGTCATTCCAGCAGCGGGGGCCCCGCCGGGGATCGGGGCGGATACTCAGTCCGTCGGACGCGGGGTACTCAGACGGTGGAGGGCGCGGTGGTGGCGGAACCCCGGGGAGGGGGCTTCGAGCCCGCGACCGGTGACGGGCCGGAGCCGTCCGGGGCGGGGAGGGCGGCCGAGGTGCGCACGGCGTACGAGGGGCTGCTGGCGATCCGCCGGCTGCTGGCCGGGGGCGTCGCCGACCCGGCCCCGTGGGAGCTGCGGCTGGTGCCGCGCGCGGTGGCCCTCGTCCTGGAGGCCGCCGGTTTCCCGCCGTCGGCGGTGGACGCCGGGGGCCGGCGCACCCGGACCGGGTACCGGGTGGCGGCCGGCGCGGAAGGGGCGGAGGTCACCTGGACCGGGGCGCCGGGCGGCGGCGCCGCCGGGGAGGAGCAGGAGCGCCTGAAGGCCTGTGCGGCCGAACTGGAACGCCACGGCTGGGAGTGCCTCCTCTACCGCGGCCCCCGCGGCCGCCGCTTCCTGGAGGTCGGGGCCCCCGGCGGGAGCACCGCCGGGGGCCGTCGGTGACAATGCCGCCATGAACCGCCACGTCAGCACCGCGATCTCGGCCCTCGGGGTCCTCGCCTGTGCCCTGCTGCTCGCCGGAGCCCTGCGCGACCACCGGGCCGGCGGGTCGCCGCTGTGGGTCGCGGCGGGTGCGTCGCTCCTGCTGGGCGCGGTCCTCGCCCTCGTGCGGGACGTCCGGCGCGGACGCCGGCGGGCCTCCGCCTGACCGGCGGAGGCCCGCGGGGGTGCCGTCAGCGGCCGGCGACGGGGTCCCGGTGGCGCAGCAGGCGCAGCGCGTTGGCGACGACGACCAGGGTGGATCCCTCGTGGACCAGGACGGCCGGGCCGATGCCCAGGCCGAGCGCGGTGGCCGGGACGAGCACGGCGACGATGCCCAGGCTCAGCCACAGGTTCTGCCGGATGATGCGGCTCGCGCGGCGGCTGAGGCCGGTGATGAAGGGGAGGCGGCGGAGGTCGTCGGACATCAGGGCGATGTCGGCCGTCTCCAGGGCCACCGCCGAGCCGGCCGCGCCCATGGCCACTCCGACGGTGGCGCCGGCCATGGCGGGGGCGTCGTTGACCCCGTCGCCGATCATGGCCGTACGGCCGGTGCGGCGCAGCCGGGCCACCTCGGTGACCTTGTCCTGCGGCATCAGACCGCCGAGGGCCTCGTCCATGCCGACCTCGCGGGCCACGGCGTCGGCCACCCGCTGGTCGTCCCCGGAGAGCATCACGGTCCGGGTCACCCCGAGCGCGCGCAGGGCGGCGACCGTCTCGGCGGCCTCGGGGCGGGGGGCGTCCATCAGGCCCAGGGTGCCGAGCCAGCGGTCGCCCCGGCGGACGAGCATCGTGGTGCGGCCGGTCCGGGCCAGTTCCTCCGTGCGCTCGCGCAGGGCGGGCGGTACGGGCGGGCCGGTGAGGGTGTCGGCGTAGGAGAGGCTGCCGATGTGGACGGCCTCGCCGTCGAGTTCGGCGCTGACCCCGCGGCCGATGACGGCGCGGAGGTTGACGGCCTCGGGTGCCCCGGCCCCGGCGGGGGCGTCCGCCAGCAGGGCCGGGGCGTCCCGTACGACGGCCTGGGCGAGGGGGTGGTCGCTGAGGCGCTGGGTGGCGAGGGCGGTGCGCAGCAGTTCCTCGCGGCCGGCTCCGTCGGCGGCCAGGGCCTCGGTGAGGCGGGGGCGGCCCTCGGTGAGGGTGCCGGTCTTGTCGAAGGCGAGGGTGCTCAGGCGGCCGAACTCCTCCAGCGGCGCCCCGCCCTTGACCAGCACGCCGCCGCGGGCGGCGCGGCCGACGGCGCTGAGGACGGCGGCCGGGGTGGCGATGGCGAGGGCGCACGGGCTGGCGGCGACGAGGACGGCCATGGCGCGGTAGAAGGTGTCGGTGAAGGGCTCGCCGGTGAGGGCGCCGAAGCCCAGCAGGGCGGCGACGAGGACGAGGACCCCGGGGACGAAGACCTTCTGGAAGCGGTCGGTGAACCGCTGGGTGGGCGAGGTGCGCTCCTCGGCGTCCTGGACCATCCGGACCACGCGGGCGAGGGTGTTGTCGGCGGCGAGCCGGGTGACGACGACGTCGAGGGAGCCGGAGCCGTTGACGGTGCCGGCGTAGACGCGGCTGCCCGGGTCGGCGCCGGCGGGGTCGGCGAGGGCGGCGGCGGGGTCGGCCACCGGGGTCTTGTCGGCGGGGACGCTCTCGCCGGTGATCGGCGACTGGTCGACGCTGCTGCTCCCGGCGGCGACGAATCCGTCGGCCGGAACCCGGGTGTGCGGGCGGACCAGGACGGTGTCACCGACGGCCAGCTCCTCGACGGGCACCTCGACGGGGTCCGCGGTGCCGCGCCGGACGAGGGCGGTACGGGGTGCGAGGGCGCCCAGGGCCTCGATGGAGCGCCGGGCGCGGCCCATGGCGTACTCCTCCAGGGCGTGGCCGAGGCTGAAGAGGACCAGGAGGACGGCGCCCTCCTCCCAGCGGCCGATCGCGGCGGCTCCGGCCGCGGCGACGAGCATCAGGAAGTCGACCTGGAAGCGGCCCTCGCGCAGGGTGGCGACGGCTTCGCGGAGGGTGAAGAACCCGCCGAAGACGTAGGCGGCCACGAAGAGCGCCTGGGCGGCGGGGCCGCCGTTGCCGGTCAGCTGGAGGGTCAGTCCGGTGAGGTAGACGGTGAGGGCGAGCAGGGCGCTGACCAGCTCCGCGCGCTCTCCGGCCTTCTTCGCCACGCCGCGCATGACGTCACGCATCACGTCGTTCATGACATCAATATATCAGGACATCGAAATATGTAGACGTGTGTACGTCCTGATCTGCGGATCTAAGCTGGCCCCCATGGAACCAGCCGTGGAACCCACGCTCACCGAGCCCGACGCGGCGGCGGTCGCCGAGGTCATGCAGGGCCTCGCCTCACCCGCCCGGATCCGCATCCTGGCCCGGCTGCTGCAGGCGCCCTGCTCCGTCGGGGAGCTGGCCGAGGCCCTCGGCCTCGGCCAGCCCACCGTCTCCAACCACCTGCGCCTGCTGCGCCACCTCGACCTGGTGGCCGGCCGGCGCGACGGGCGCAGCGTGGTCTACGAGCTGCACGACGAGCACGTCACCGCCCTGCTGCGGCAGGTGCTGGAGCACGTCCACCACGGACGCCGGGCCTAACCGGTGCCCTCCGGCTACGGGGCCCCGAAGGTCAGCCGCAGCTGGGGCGTCCCCTCGTTCGCGGCGGCCTCGGAGGACCACAGCCACAGGGCGTCGGTCCCGCTGCCGGTCAGTGCCAGGCCGTAGGAGCCGCCCAGGGCGCCCGCGACGGCGGCCGCGTCCAGCCCCGCGGTGTGGACCGCCGTGCCGTCCGGGATCCCGGGGAAGCTCCCCAGCACCGGGGCACCCGTGCCCGGACGGTTGTTGTAGGTGGTGCCGCCCTCCGACCAGGACCCGGTGACGGGGACGACCGAGACGGTGTCGGCGGTGCCGGCGCCGGCCATGGTGCTGGTCTTCAGGCTCAGCGCGGCCGCCTTGAGGACCTTCCCGGCCGGTGCGGCGGGCAGGTCGAAGCGCAGGTAGCTCGTGTACAGCGGGGTGCCGCGCACGGCGAGGGAGCCGGAGGTCCCGTAGTTCGAGGCCGGGGCGCCCGCGTTGGCGTACGTGTCCTCGGCCGCGGTGAGCGTGACGACCTGGTCCGCCGGGGCGGAGGCCAGGGTGAAGTGGTCCCGCACCTGCGCCGCGCTCAGGACGCGGGGGTAGACGGCGGTCTCGTCCAGCCGGCCCGCCCAGTGCTCGCTGTCCGGACGGTCCGGCCAGCCGCCGAGGCCGTCGAAGCCGGTGCGCCAGTAGCCCGCGAAGTCCTCGTGGGTGGTGACGGCCAGGGTGCCCTGCTGCACGCCGTCCACGTACAGGGCCATCCCCCCGGGGCCCTGGGTGGCGACGACGTGGTGCCACCTGTCGTCGTTGTAGGCGGCGGGGGTGGTGATGGTGCGGGTGGCTCCGGTGTAGACGCCGTAGACCAGCCGGCCGTCGTTGGTCATGTAGACGTGCTTGTCGTACCGGCTGCTGCCGCCCGTCTGCTGACTGCCGAAGCCGACGAGCTTGCCGCCCCGCGTGGTGCCCGTCCTGAACCAGGTCTCGATGCTGTAGGCGCTGCCCACGGTCTGCCGGCGGTCACCGTACACGTGCGCGTCCGTGCCGTTGAAGCCGATCGCGGTGCTCGCGCCGCCCACCGCGCCCGGCGACTGGCGCAGGGCCGCGCCGCCCTGGTGCACGCCCGCCTCGTTCCCGGCGGCCGAGGAGTCCGCGGCGTAGGGCGTGACCGGGTCGTCGTAGCGCCAGTACAGCTGGGCGCCGTCCGCGCGGACCCGGCTCGGGTAGGCCTCGGCCGAGACCGGTACCGTCACGCTCGCCGGGGCCGACGGGGCGCTGGTGTTGCCCGCCGCGTCGGTGGCCGTGACCCGGTACGTGTACGTCTGGCCGGCCTGGGCCGTGGTGTCCGTCCAGGAGGCCTGCGGCCGCTTGAAGAAGAGGGAGTCGGCGGTCACCGTCCCGACCGGGGTGGCGGAGCCGTTGCGGTGGATCCGGTAGGTAAGCGCGCTGTCGTCCAGGTCGAGGCTGGTGCGCCAGCGCACCTGGACCCCGCCCGGCCCGAACGCCGCGGCGCTCGCGAGGGGAACCGTGGGCGCGCCCGTGTCGTTCGTCGAGGAGAAGCGCGTCAGGCTCTGCTGCGCCGCCCCGTTGACGGTGGTGAACTCCCCGCCGACCCACAGGTGGGGGACGCCCGCCTTGGTGCCGACGGCCAGCACGCGCGGGCCGATGCCCTCTCCGATGCCGTCGTTGGTGTCGGGGGACCAGCCCAGCTTGCCGGTGCCCGTGGTCGGCTGCCCCAGCAGGTGGTGGCGCTGCCCGTCGGGGAACTCGCCGACGCCGGAGCAGTCGTGCGCGTGCGAGGCGCTGTAGAGCACGTTCCGGTAGGGCAGGACGGCTTGGGTGGCGCCGAGGCAGGTGTCGCGCCAGCGCTGTCCGAAGCCGGCCAGGTCGAGGGCGATGCGGCCGTCGAAGACCCCTCCGCCGGTGCCCTCGTTGGCGGTGTAGAAGCCCGTCGCGTCGGTGGCGATGTCCTTGACCACCGAGTTGGTCTCGATGAAGCCGGGGTAGGACCTGGTGAGGGCGCCGCTGGCGGCGTCGACGACGGCCAGCGCGTGCGTGTCCGTCCCGTTCAGCGTGAAGAAGTCGCCGCCGAGCAGGACGTTCTTCCCGTCCGGGGTGACCTCGACGGCGCGGCCCGGCTCGTCCGCGTCGGCCCGGAAGGGCCGCAGCGCGCCGTCGGCGGTGGCGACGGCGGCGAAGCGCTGCCGCGGCTGCCCCCCGACGGTGAGGAAGTCGCCGCCCGCGTAGACGGTGTCGCCGGTGACGGCGATGGCCCGTACGGTGGCCGCGAAGGAGGGCCGGAAGGACGTCTTCACGGTGCAGGTAGCCACGTCCACCGCCGCGATGCTGGAGACCGGGGTGCCGTTGACGGCCCCGAAGTAGCCCCCCGCGTACAGGGTCTTCCGGTCCGGCGAGACGGTCAGCGCCCGGACGGTGGCGGTGCCGGAGGCGACGGTGAAGGACAGCTCGCACGAGGTGGGGGCGCCGGTCGCCGCGTCGAACGCGGCGAAGTTGACCGCCTGGCGTTCGGCGCCGCCCGCCCCGGCGGGCGGGCGCACGGCGGAGAAGGTGCCGCCGGCGAAGACGGTGCCGCCCGCTTCGGCCAGGGCCCAGACGACCCCGTTGGGCTGCCAGGTGGGCAGTGGGTCGGCGGTGAAGGCCACGGGCGGGGTGACGGCCGCCGCCTCCGGGGCGAGGCCGAGGCCGACGACCCCGCCGGCGCCGGCCAGTGACAGGGCGAGAGCGGCCGCCAGGACCTTGGATCTGCGCATGGACCCCCCAGTTCTTCGTACGTCCGTACGGGCGCACCCTAGGGCGGATCTCCGTGCCGGTCACCACACTTGACCCATCGGTTGCCGAACGCCCCGGGTGTGGCCGGGCCGTCGCCTACGCTGCCCCCATGATCGTTTCAACTGAACCCGTCCGCCTGGTGATATTCGACTGCGACGGAGTGCTCGTCGACAGCGAGCCCCTGGCGGCCCGCGTGCAGGTGGCCCTCGGTGCCGAGCTGGGCTGGCCGATGACCGAGGCCGAGGTCGTCGAACGCTTCGTGGGCCGCTCCGCCGCGTCCGTGCGGGAGCAGATCGCGGCCCGGCTGGGGGACGAGACCGCCCGGGAGTGGGACGAGCGCTTCGCCGTGCTGCACGCCGAGGCGGTGGACGCGGGGCTCCGGCCGGTCGAGGGGCTGCCCGAGGCCCTCGACCGGATCTCCCTGGCGACCTGCGTCGCCTCCAGCGGCTCCCACGAGAAGATGCGGCACACCCTCGGCCGCACGGGTCTGTACGAGCGTTTCGCCGGCCGCATCCACAGCGCCACCGAGGTGCCGCGGGGCAAGCCCGCCCCGGACGTCTTCCTCTACGCGGCCCGGCGGATGGGCGTCGAACCGGCGGCGTGCGTGGTGGTCGAGGACAGCGTCCCGGGGGTCCGGGCCGCGCGCGCGGCCGGCATGCGCTCGCTCGGCTACGCGGGCGGGCTCACCCCGGCGGCCGCGCTCGCGGGGCCGGGCACGGTGGTCTTCACCGACATGGGCGAGCTCCCCGCGCTGCTGGAGGGCATGGCCTGAGCCGCCCGCGGCCCTCAGGGCAGCGGGCGGCACAGCAGGGCCGCCGGTGAGGGGCGCGAGCCGACCCTGGTGGTGAAGGCGATGCCCGCCGCGTACTCGGAGGACGCGCACTGCCCCTTGTAGTGGCCCCGGGCGAAGTCGCCGCCGCCCGCTCCGGCCGGGCGGTTGTCGCCCCGGTCGAACCAGACGGTCCGGCCGGCGCCCGCCGGGAGGGCGGTCCGGGCCGGGGCGCACAGGGCCGCCGAGACGCGCTCGCCGCGCAGGCTGTACCCGATCAGGAACTGCTGCGCCGGGCACTGGAGTTTCGTGTAGCCGGTGGCCCAGTCCCCGCCGGGCGGTACGTACGCCTCGTCGCGGACCACGGTGTGGCCGCCCTCCGGGGCCCGGAGGTCCGAGGTGCTGCACAGGCCGCGCCCGCCGGTGTGGCCGAGGCCGGCCAGCCGAGCGCCGTCCGGGCAGACGGCCTTGCGGGCACCGGCGTCCCAGTCCCCGGCCGCCCGGGTGCGCAGGGAGGCGTTGTGGTCCCGGTGGTCGGTGCTGAGCTGGTACCAGGCCGGGGTGGCGGGGACGGGCCCGCTGCGGCCGGGAGTGGTGGCCAGGGCGGTCCAGGGGGTGGTGCGCCAGTCGGCGGTGTCGAGGACTCCGGTGCGCCGGCCGGCGGAGTCGTAGCGCAGCAGCGCCCAGCTGTCGCCGCCCGGGGCGCCCTGGGCGGTGGTGCTCCAGCCGACGAGCGGCCAGTAGGCGAAGTCGGCGTCGGAGGCGGTCAGGTACCTGGTGAGGTTCTGGAACCAGGCGCGCGGCGCGGTGCCCGTCTCGTCCGCTCCGATGCCGAACTCGCTGATCCAGACGGGGGCGGTGAAGTGGGTGCCGGTCTCGGCGGAGACGAAGAAGGCCTGGTCGTAGAGGGTCTGTTCGAGCTGGGCCCGGCTCATGTCCTGGTAGCGCGGGTCGTGGGTCTCGCCGAGGCCGGTCGCGCCGCTGTGGCGGGGGCCGGTGTACCCGTAGAAGTGGGCCGAGTACACCAGCTTGCCGGAGACGGCCAGGGTGTGCGAGAGGGTGCGCACCGGGGTGAGGGTGGGCCGCTCGTGGGGGAACCCGTCGAGGGGGATGCCGGTCCAGTTGATGCCCTCGACGACGACGAGCAGGTCCGGGTTGGCCTCGGTGAGGATCCGGTCGGCGGCCTCTTGGGAGGCGGCCTGCCAGTCGTGGCCGTCGCCGAGGCCCCAGTTGGGGTCGTCCCAGGTGTCGCGTCGGACCTCGTTGTAGAGGTCGGCCCCGACCACGCGCGGGTTGTCCCGGTAGCGGCGGGCGACGGACACCCAGTCGTCGGCCCACTGGGCGGTGGAACGGCCGCTGTTCCAGCGTTCGTTGCCGTCGAGGCCGCAGCACCAGCGGGTGGTGCCGGTGTGGTTGTTGAGGATGACGGCGAACCCGGCGTCGGTCAGCGCGGCCACGACGGCGTCGAACACCTGGAGCGGGGTGCGGCCCCGCAGGGCCGGGTTGGCGGCGACGGCCGCGTCCGGAACGGGGGTGGTGGTGTGCAGCATCTCGTTGGAGAAGGGCAGCCGGATGCTGTTGAGCCCGAGGGCCCGGAAGTCCGCGAGCAGGGTGGGGACCGGGACCCGGTCGAGGCCGAGCGGGATGCCGTGCGCGTCCTGACCGCTGTGGTGGGTGGCGGGGTCGGTGCGGTCGCCGGAGCCGTTCCAGGAGCCCTGGGCGCCGTCCCAGTTGCCGGAGCGCAACCGGAAGCGCTCGCCGCGGGCGTCGACGATGTAGCGGCCCCGGGTGGAGAGCGGGGGCGCCCAGGAGGTGTCGGCCGCCGGGGCGGCCGGCCCGGGCGGGGGCGCGGCGGGGACGGCGGCGGCCGGCAGGGCTCCGCCCGCCAGGATCAGCACGCTCAGCAGCACCCGTACGAGGCTCTTCATGTCGCTCCCGCCCGCTCCGGCCGCCCGCTCCGGGCGGCTGCGGCGGACAAGTTACCGGCCGGTCGCACCAGGCGGAAGGCACACGGGCCGGCCCGGTGGATCCCCCGCCTGCGGAGGCGTCAATTCCGGCGCGCGCGGGCCATCCCCGTCCGCGCGTTCGCCCCGCCGAAAACGCCCCGCGCGCGGCCTTGCGCCTCTACCGTGCCCTGAGGGGCAGGGCCGGCAACGGGAGGGCGGGGCTGATGGACGACGACGAGGACATGCGGCTGGCGAGGATCACGCCGGAGATCTCCCGCCGCACCCTGGCGATGCTGCGCGGGCTCGCCGGACTGGAGCCGCCGGAGCAGGTGCCGGAGGACGCCATGACGGTCGCCGACGCGATCCTCGACGACCACGGCACGGACGGGCTGCGGGTGCTGGTCATGACGCTGGCTGCCTGGGCGACGGCGCAGATCGAGAACGTCGCCGAGCTGAGCGGCCGCAGCCACGAGGCGGTGCTCGACGCGATGGAGCTGGCCTGCCTGGAGGCCAACGCGGAGGACTAGGGGGTCTCTTCCGGATCATGCCGGGCCGGTGGCGCTCCTCCGGCTGCCGCGGGGAGGTGCGCCCCGGCCGCAGGCCGGTCCGGCCTGATCCGCCGGACACGGCCGGGTGCCCGCCTCCGGCGGAAGGGTTTCTTCCGCCCTCGGACGGGCGACGTTCCGGGACACCCCGGCCCGCCGCCCCGCCACCCTGGGTGGGCGGCGGGCGACTGACCGTTCCCGCACTCCGGCATGCCCGGATCCGGGCCCGGGTCGGCGACACTGGGGAGACCAGAGGCTTGTGGGGGGTCGTGATCGGAGGCCGTCGTGAGCACACCTTCCCCCATCAGGATCGCCGCCGTCCTGTCGGCCGAGCACCGCGGCCGGCTGATGTCGCACGCCCTTGAGGTCAACTTCCCCGAGGGCGCGCGGCTCTTCGACGAGGGCGGACCGGCGCGGACCTTCTGGATCGTGCGCTCCGGCACGGTCACCCTGGAGGTCCCGCTGCCCGGCCGCCGCTCCCCCGCGCCCGTCGAAAGCCTGGGCCCCGGGGAGCTCGTCGGCTGGTCGTGGCTGTTCCCGCCGTACGTGTGGCAGCTGAGCGCCGAGGCCATGACCCCCGTGCGCGCCTACGAGTTCGACGGGGCCGCCGTCCGGATGCTGATGGACGCCGACCCCGCCTTCGGCTCCGCGATCGGGCACTGGGTCGGACGGGTCCTCGCCGTCCGGCTCCAGCAGACCCGCACCCGGCTCCTCGACCTGTACTCCCCGCGGGCGGGGGCGGGCCGCTGAGGACACGCCCCAAACCTTCCGGGGAGGCGTGTTCGGCCGTTTCCCGGAATCCCTCCCGCACAGGTCACGGCGGCCCGGCACGGACGAGGCGGCTGCGGACTGCACTCATGCGCTCACGATCGGTGACGAGAAATGGCGGTACGAACGGGCGTTCCCGCTCCGCATCGGCAAGACTCCCGTCCGTTATCCGAAACGACGAGCCGAGGAGTGTTCGAAATGCGGTCCATCACCAGGAGTCTGGGACTGGCTTCCGGAGCAATGGCCCTCACCGCCCTCACCGCCCTGGCCGGGACCGGAGCCGCCGACGCGGCACCGGCCGGGACGCAGAGCCTGTACTCGCCGTCCGCGCTGGTGGTCAGCGTGACGGCCGGGGAGGACTCCGTCAACGGGACGGTGCTGCGCGCGGCCACGCTGGTGTGCGCGCCGAAGGCGGGCGGCACGCACCCCGCCCCGGCGAAGGCCTGCGCCGAACTCCGGGCCGCCGGGGCCTCGCTGGACGCCCTCGCCGCCCCCCGGCCGGACACCGCCTGCACCCGGGAGTGGAACCCGGTGACCGTCACCGCCGAGGGCGTGTGGCAGGGCCGCCGGCTGAGCTACACGTACACCTTCGGCAACCCCTGCGGGCTGCGCAGCACCACCGGTGCGCTCTTCGGCATCTAGCAGCACCGGCCCGGGGCCCGGCCGGGCGGCGCCGTGCGACCGCCGTCCGGCCGGGTCCGTTCAGCCCAGTTCGAGACTGGTGACCCCGTACAGCCCGGACAGTTCGACCTCCGGGGCCGGGCCGGTGTACATCCGGGCCGTCTCGAACGACGGGGCCAGCCCCAGACCGGCGGCCACCGCTGCCGCCGCCGGGTTCACGTCGGGCACGTCCACCGCCACCTCCCCGCCGGGGGCGTGCCCGGCGAGCCGCCGGACGAGGGCGGCGGCCGTCTCCGGACCGGCGGCGTAGAGCGGGCCGATGCGGGAGGCGCCACTGCAGGCGCGGACCACGCCGAGGCCCTCGATCCGGCCGTCGCGGACGGCCGCGAGCGCGGTCCTGCCGGGCAGCGAGGTCCAGGCGGCCAGGAAGGCGTCCCGCGCCTCCGGGAAGAAGCGGCGGTCGTAGGCGGCGAGCAGCCCGAAGGGCAGCGAGGCCGCGTCCACGATCTCCACGCCGTCGTCCGCACCGGCCCCGACGGCCCGGGGCACGCCCTCGTAGCGCATGGTGGTCCAGGCCGAACGGAATCCGGACTTGCGGTAGTTGTCCTGCTGCTCCACCACCCCGTCGAGTCCGACGAGCCGCCCGCGGAGCCGGTCCATCCCGGCCTCCCACAGCCGGATCCCGTAACCCTGGCCGCGCACGTCGGGCCGGGCGATGTAGAAGCCGATGAAGCCGAAGCCCGTGCCGTAGCGGACGGCGGAGATGCAGGCCACCGGCTCCCCGTCGCGGCGTCCGACCAGGAAGCCGTCCGGGTCGGCGACCGCGAAGGCGAAGCGGTCGCCGACCCCCGGGTTCCAGCCCTCCCGCTCCGCCCAGATCCGCAGCAGTTCCATGTCGGCGGCGCTCGCGCCGGTGATCTCGAATCCCGTCATGGGCGGTGTTGTACCAGAAGCCCGGGGGCGTGCGCAGGAGCGCTAACCGGCCGTCAGCAGCCCGGTCAGGGCGCCCGGGTCGGCCGCCGGATGCAGGTCGCTGACCTGGCCGTCACCCACCTCGACGACCCGCCAGACCCCGTCCTCGCGCAGCGCCAGGTCGGTGGTGACGAAGCGGCAGCCGAGCGCCCCGACCGCGGACCGGACCGGTTCGAGGGCGGCGGCGGGGACCTCGGCGGCGGGGGCGGGGTGGTCCGGGTGGGCGGTGATCAGCCGGGGTTCCCCGTCGCGCCACCAGACGCGGACCTCGGGACCGGTAAACCGCTCGAAGGCGCGCAGGACGATCCCGCCCGCCAGGAACTCGTCCTGGAGTTCGACGAACCGGCTCACCACGCGGTGCACGGCGGGGCGGTCCGCGAGGTCGGGGAGGTGGCAGGCCTCCCGCCACTCGTGCTTGCGGGACTTCACGTAGTCCTTGACGATGCCCGCCCCGGCCGGGAGGGCGGCGGCGAGGGCCGCGAGCCGCTCCGCGCCGGGGATCTCGCCCGGCGCGCCGGGCAGCCAGCGGCTGGCGGGGGTGAGGTCCGCGAACGTCTCGTACCAGCCGGGGAGTTCATGCGCCCGCCGGTAGGCCTCGGGGGTGACGGCCAGCCGGGCGCCGCGGCCGCGCAGGGCCGCGTCCAGCTCCGCGTACCGCTCGGCGGGGACCATCCAGCCCCGGTACCAGACGGCTCCGGCCCCGGCGGGGACCCGGGCCACCGCCCGCCCGGCGTCCCCGGCCAGCAGGGCGTCGTGGTCGACGAGCGCGACGGTCCCGCCCGCGGCGCGCACCTGCCGGGCCTCGGCCGCGAAGTGGGAGTCGGCCCGGCGTTCGTGGAGCGGGTCGTGGCAGTAGAGGACGGTGGTGGTCGTGTTCACTCCCCCACGATAGTGATCAGCCCGCGCAGATCACGTCGTCGAGGGCGATCGGCCGGGAGTCGAGGCGGACGTACGCGGTGAAGGTGTCGGTGGCTCCGGAGTCCCAGGTGGTGGTGACGGTGGCCCAGCCGACGCCGGCCGCCTGCGCCACCGTGGCCGGGCCGATGGCGATGTCCCGGGGGGCGCCCTGGGCGCAGAGCACGACGTCGGCGTCCGGGCTGTGGGCCTGCTTCTCCTTCAGCTGCGTCGAGATCCGCTGGCTGCGGTCCCGCGCGGAGGGGCCGTGGTCCCCGTAGAAGGCGGTGAGGAAGGTGGTGATCTCCTCGGCGGTGTGGTGGCGGTGGCCGTGCTGGTGGAGGGACCGGCGTGGCTCCGGGTCGGCGAGGGCGGCTGCCGGGACCGACGACGCGACCAGCGGGAACAGCGCGGCGGACAGGGCGAGCAGCAGGGGGCCCGGGCGGTACGGGATGAGCGTCATGTCCGGTTTGTAGCCGCCCGTTCCCGTCGGCATTCAGGGGCGCGGCGCGGGCTCACTCCGGTGGGCGCGGAGATTCACCGCAGGAACGCCCCTCCCGGTAATCCGTTCGCCGGGCCGGGGCGGCCGCGCGTAGGGTCGGCGCATGGGGAAGCCGCTCGTCGCAGTGTTCAGTGGGGCCGGGATGTCGACCGATTCCGGGATCCCGGACTACCGGGGTCCGCAGGGGCTGTGGCGCAGCGATCCGGACGCCGAGAAGCTCGTGACGTACGCGTACTACATGGCCGACCCGGAGATCCGCCGCCGGTCCTGGCTGATGCGCGCCGAGCTCTGGTCCCTCGACCCCCGGCCGAACGCGGCGCACCTGGCGGTGGCCGGGCTGGAGCGCTCCGGCACCCCGGTGCGGGTGATCACCCAGAACGTGGACGGGCTCCACCAGCTCGCCGGGATGCCCGCGCGGAAGGTGTTCGAGCTGCACGGGACGGCGCGCGAGGTGGTGTGCACCGGCTGCGGCGCCCGTTCGGAGACGGCTGAGGCGCTGGCCCGGGTGGCCGCCGGGGACCCGGATCCCGCCTGCCTGGCGTGCGGCGGGATCCTGAAGACGGCGACGGTGATGTTCGGGCAGCACCTGGACACCGAGGTGCTCGCGCAGGCGGTGGCCGTCGCCAAGGGGTGCCAGGTCTTCATCGCCGTCGGGTCGACCCTCCAGGTCCAGCCGGCCGCCTCGCTCGCCGGGATGGCGGCCGAGGCGGGCGCGCGGCTGATCATCGTGAACGCGGAGGAGACCCCGTACGACGCACTGGCGGACGAGCTGGTCCGCGAGCCGATCGGCACCGCCCTCCCGGCCCTCCTGGCCCGGTTCTCCTAGCGGACACCCCCTAACCCGCGTCGGCCGCCCGCCGCATCTCGGCCACGTCCAGCTTCTTCATGCGCAGCATGGCGGCCGTGGCACGGGCGGCGCGGCCCGGGTCCTCGTCGCCGATCAGGTCGATGGCACCGGGCGGGATGACCTGCCAGGAGAGGCCGAACCGGTCCTTGACCCAGCCACAGGCGGACTCCTGGCCGCCGTCCGCGGTCAGCGCGGCGTAGTTGTAGTCCGCTTCCGGTTCGTCGGCGCAGTGGATCTGGAAGGAGACGGCCTCGCTGAAGTGGAACGCGGGGCCGCCGTTGAGCCCGACGAACCGCTGCCCGTTGATCTCGAACTCCACGACCAGCACCGACCCGGCCGGGCCCGGTCCCGCCTCGGTACAGCGGCCGGCTACGGACCGGCCCCGCGCCCGAAACTCATCGGGGCGCGGGGCCGGTCCGTACGTTCACCCGTGGGGGCTACATCCCGAGCATGCGGTCGACGACCTGCTCGGCGGCCCGGCCGTCGGCGAGGTCGCAGAACTCCGCACGGAACGCGGCACGGGCACCGGCGTACTCGGCGCCCAGGGCGTCCGCGTCGCGCACGGCCGCGATCAGGCTCGCCGAGTCCGCCAGCAGCGGGCCGGGGGCCTTCTCCTCCAGGTCGAAGGTGAAGCCGCGCAGGGTGTCGCGGTAGTGCTCCAGGTCGTACGTGAACAGCAGGATCGGCCGGTCGGTCAGCGCGAAGTCGAAGAGCGCGGAGGAGTAGTCCGAGATCAGGACGTCGGCGACGAGCAGCAGATCGGTGGTGTCGTGCCAGCGCGAGACGTCGACGACGAAGCCGTCGCGCACCCCGTCGCGGAGCTGCTCGGTCACCCGGTAGTGGCCGCGGACCAGCAGGACGTGGTCCTCGCCCAGCTCGCGGCGGGCCTCGTCCAGGTCGATCCGCAGGTCCAGCTTGTAGCCGCCGGAGAACCCTTCGCGGTTCTCGCGCCAGGTGGGCAGGTAGAGGACGACCTTCTTGCCCTCCGGCAGGCCGAGCCGCCGCCGGACCTCCGCGATCCGCTCGGCGTCCGGGCGGACGAGGGCGTCCGTGCGCGGGCTGCCGACCTCGATGACCTCGCCCTGGTAGCCGAGGGCGCGCTTGAGGACGGGCGTGGCGTAGGAGCCCGGGGAGGCGAGCAGCGTCCACTGGGCGCTGTCGTGCTCCAGGCCCTCGAGCACTTCGGGGCTGGTGTAGTAGTCGTGCGTGTAGTCGTAGCCGATCTGCTTGACCGGCGTCCCGTGCCAGGTCTGGACGACCGTCTGGCCCGGGCGGCGCAGGAAGTGCGACGGCACGCTGTCGTTGACGACGTAGTACCGGGCGCGGGCCAGGACCTCCCAGGCCTCCAGGCTGTCGTACTGGACGGCGCGCGCGGTCGGCGGGACCTCGGCACGGCCGTCGCGGACCAGCCAGACGTGGTCCAGCTTCTCGCCCCGGCGCACGAGCTCCTCGTGGATGGCGCGGGGGGAGTCGCCGGTGCTGTGGCCCTGGAAGGTGTCGTAGACGACCATGTCCTTGACCGGCAGCCGGCGCTGGGCCGGGTAGGTCTCGTCGCGGGCGATGCGCTGGGCGTGGCGGGAGCGGTCGTGCGGGCTGATCAGCGGGTCGCTGACCAGGACCATGCGGTCGCGCAGGCGTGCCTCGACGCGCATCCGGCGGCCCAGGACCGTGACCGCGTGCGGGCCGGAGTTCAGGGCGGGCGCGATCAGCTGGACGGGCGCGCCGCGGTCGATGCCCAGGAGGCCCGCGGTGGTGCCGCCCTCGGAGACCGGGCGCAGGGTGGGCCACCAGCGGCCCGCCGGGATGGTGGTGCGGCCGGCGTACGCCTCGGGCAGCACGGGCTCGAAGGAGGTCTCGAAGCGCTCGCCGTCCCGGGTGACGGGGTAGCAGAACTCGGTGCCGTGCTGGTCGTGGAAGACCAGCTCGTACGCCGCGTCGGCGTGGGCCTCCGGGGCGTGGAAGACGCCGCCCAGGGTCAGGGTGCCGTCGCTCGCGGTGACGGAGTCGACGAGCGGCGGGGAGGGCTGGACCGAGAGGACGAGGTGTCCGGTGGCCCCGCGCTTGGCGAAGACGGCGCGCTCGCCGCCGGTGCCGGGCAGCGGGGCGACGAGGCCGTGGAAGCCGCTGCGCTCGTCGTGGGCCAGGGGGTGGCGGGTGCCGTCGGCGCGGACCACCGAGAGCTCCCACGGCTCCGGGGTCCAGCCGCCGGGCTTCGTCTCGGCGGCCGGCACGGCGCCCAGCTCGGCGAGCGGGACGACCGCGGTGAAGGCGGTCCGGCCGCCGGCCGCGGCGCCGCCGGTGGTCAGCGGGACGCTGACGGCGGTGCCGGTGAGGGTGTGCTGGGCGTGCAGGGTGGCGCCGGAGCCGACCTCGGCGGCGAGCTCGCCGACGAGTTCCAGGGTGCCGTCGCCGCGGCGGACGTCCAGGACCCGGGCCCGGACGACCTCGACGCGGACGGTCAGGGAGCCGGCGACGGTCGGCAGGATGCGCACGTCGGGGGTGGCCCAGTGGGCCGGCGGGGCCATGCCGCTGTCGTGCTCGCCGCCCTTGAGGCGGGCGCGGTGCAGCCCCCCGGCTCCGGTGACGGCGATGGAGGTGGTCCATGTGCCGTCGTGCCACTTGCCGCCCGACTGGAAGACGGTGGGGTCGACCACGGCGGTGAACCCGGCCCAGTCGGCGTGCCGCAGGGCGAGGTGCGGGGTGTTCACCGTGGCCATCGGGGAGGCGACGGTGCGCGTGCTGACGACGTTGCGGCGGCGCTTGCCCTGCTCGCGGAAGACCAGCATCTTGCGCGAGCCGAGGCGGCTCTCGGCGCCCATGTGCCCGGGCAGGGCGTAGCCGCGCAGCAGGAGCTTGCCGTCGCTCCAGACCGCCTGCTCCAGGCGGCTGACGACGCGGCGCTCGCGCGTGCCGAGGGTCAGCAGCTTGGGGGGCACGGGTGCCTTGAGGAAGGGGTAGTCGGCCTGCGGGCGGGCCAGTCCCTTGACCGGGACGCTGTAGCTGAACTTGCTCTGGTGGCGCGTGAGGGCGATGAACTCGTCCACGCGGCCCTCGCGGGCCAGGTAGGCCTTGAGCCGGTCGGCGACCGTCAGTTCGGACCACGGCTCGGTGCCGATCTCCCGGACGAGGCCGCCGACCTCCTTGACGAAGGCGGCGCGGAAGTCGGGGCCGCCCTCGCCGACGTACTTGTAGATGAGGGGGAGTTCCTCGCTGAGCACGTTGTGGTCGTAGTCGCGCAGGTAGCGGGCGTACTTCTCGCCGGTCTTGGCGAGCAGGGCCTCGCGGACCAGGCGGACCGAGGTGACGCGGTCGATGACGGAGACCGGGTCGGTGGAGCGCTGGGTGATGGAGCGCTCGCCGGTCTCGCGAACCCGCCAGTGGTAGACGACGTCGCTGATGACGTCGACGCTCTCGGCGAAGTAGTGCGCGGGGATGCTGACGGGGGCGTCCTCGTAGAGGATGCCCTCCGGGTACTGGAAGCCGTGCTCCTCCCAGAAGCTGCGGCGGTAGACCTTGTTCCACGCGGTGCGGTCGGTGACCAGCGCCGGGAACTTCGAGATGTGGGTCTTCGGCCGGTCGTTCGCGAACGCGACCCGGTGGCCCCAGGACTGCTGCATGCCGACGGAGCGGAAACGGGTGACGTTGCCGGCGGCGAAGTCCGAGCCGGTCTCGTCGAGGGAGTCGATCATCCGCTGGTAGGCGTACGTCGGCATGGTGTCGTCGCTGTCGACGAAGGCGATGTACTCGCTGCCCGGCGTCGCGTGCCGGAAGCCCACGTTCCGTGCGGCTCCGAGGCCGGCGTTCTCCTGGAGGACCACCCGGAAGCGGTTGTCACGCTCAGCGAAGGCCTTGGCGATCACCGCACTGGTGTCGGTTGACCCGTCGTCGACGATCACGACCTCGAAGTCGGTGAACGTCTGAGCTGCTATGGATTCCAGGCACTCGTCGAGATAGAGCTCGACGTTGTAGACGGGTACGACGATGCTCAGGCGCGGGGGCATGGGTGACGGGTTCTCCAGCGTTTATGGCTTTGTCGACGGGCTCGAAGATCAGCTGATTACAGCATCTTACTCTGTAACAGGATGATAAAGTCCGCCCAATTCGGACATATGCCCAAGGTCCGCCGGGGCGGACGGCAAAGAATTCCGCCGCCCGCCACCGCGCCGTCACGGCCCCGGGACCACCGTCAGATGTCCAGCTCGGCTTCGATCTTCTTCAGCTGGAGCCGCGCCATCGCGAGGTTGGCGCGGCTGCGGTCGAGCGCGAGGTAGAGGAAGAAGCCCTCGCCGGCGCGCCCCTTCAGCAGCCTGATCAGGTGGTACTGACCCCCCAGCGTGATCAGGATGTCCTCGATCTCGTCCTTCAGCCCGAGCATCTCCATCGTCCGGACCTTCGCCCGGACCACGTCCGTGTTGCCCGCGGCGGCCACCGAGAGGTCCAGGTCCTTGTTGCCCCCGACCGTGCCGAGGGGCATCCCGCTGCCGTAGTCGACGAGGGCCGCACCGAGGGTCCCCTCGATGCCGGCGGCTTCCTTGAGCGCGGTCTCCACGTTGATCATCTGGTTCTTCCTCTTTCCGCAGTGGCCCGTAACCGATACGGGCCGGGTGATTTGCTCTTGCGTATCGCTCGTGTGCTGTCAGAGAAGGTCAGGGCCGGTCCGGCAGGCGGTCCGGCTCGCGGCCCGGGGGTGCGGCGCCGCCGGGCGGAGCCTCGGGGCCGCGGCGGCCGAGGCTCTGCTCTATGAGCTCGGTGATGTACAGGGTGGACCGCCGGGCCTCCAGGTGGAGGCGGCCCACGTTGACCCGCGGCTCGGCGATCAGGGTGAGGACGGCGGAGTCGCCCGCGGCGTAGGTGGCGACGTAGCCGCGCTCACCCCGTACGAGCAGCTCGCGGAAGCCGCCCTGCCCGGTGCAGTCGCTGAGCCGCTGGGCCACGCCGAGGGCGGCCGCGGTCAGGGCCGCGAGGGACTCGGCCTCGGCGGCGGCGCTCTCCTGCGCGAGCACCAGGCCGTCGGCGCTGGCGGCGAGCACCCCGGTGAGCTGGGGTACGCGGGCCCGCAGGCGCCGGAGCTCCGCGAGGATGTCGGCCTCCGCCTCGGCGGGGACCATCGGGGGGCGCATCTCGGCCTTCCTCTCTTCGGGCCGCCTCTCCTCGGGCTGCCTCCGCTCGGAGCGGTCGGCTCGCAGAACCGGTCGCAGCGGGAGCCTCACAGACTTGCCTCCAGTGCGTCGCGTAACCGGCGGAGCAGGGCCACGTCCGGGGGTTGGGCCTGGGTCATCCAGTCGGGCAGGGGTTCGGGGGGCGGCGGCGCGGCGGCCGGCGCGGCCGGCTGCGGGGTCTCGACGAGACCGGCGGCGGCGAGTCTCCGCACCTCCAGCAGGGTGTGGAAGGCGGGCCGGCCCAGCACCCACGCGAGGTCGGCGGGGGTCCGTACGCCGTCCGCCTGTTCCAGCAGGATCCGCTGCCGGGCGGTGACGGTCTGGCCCGGCGCGGCCGCCCTCGGCACCACCGGGCAGATGTCGAGCAGCGGGTAGGGCCACACCGAGTCCAGCAGTTCGCGGCGCCGGCAGGTCTCCCGTTCCACCGCGGCCGCCGGGACGGACCGGCCGGAGCCGATCCAGTGGGTGGCGCCGCGGCGGAACCGCGAGGGGCCGCTGCCGGGGGAGAGCGCGAAGAAGGCCGCGTCGAAGATCGCCGCGAGGTGGCAGATCTCCAGTTCCCCGCCGGCCAGCCGGCCGTTGTCCACGAGGAAGCGGCCGACCTGGCGACGGGCGCCCGCCTCGTTGACCGCCTCGGTCCAGCGCTCGGGGGCGAGGCCCCCGCCGGCGGTGAGCAGGACGTCGAGGCCCGGGGTGGAGGGACTCTCGGCGTGCACGACGCGGCCGTCCTCCAGGAACAGGGTGCCCCGGTCGCGCAGCAGGGCGCCGGTGGCGCGTTCGGCGGCGAGCCGGGTGAGCAGGGGGGAGACGGCGGTGGCGGCGGTGGGAGCGGGGGCGGTCATCTCAGGACCAGTCCTTCGGCGAGTGCGCGGAGTCGGTGCCGGGCGAGGGCGAGGTTGCCGTCGGTGCGGTCGAGCCACAGGTGCAGGAAGACGCTGCTGTCGAAGCTCGTCTCGACGAAGCGGAGCACGTGGTAGCCGGTGCGCGTGGTGACGATGAGGTCCTCCACGGGCGGCCCCGGGGCGCCGGCGTCGTCCGGGCCGGGCGCGAAGGACTCGTACTCGGCCGCCGCCCGGGCCAGTTCCGCGGTCTCGGCAGCCGTGGTCTCATGGTCTCCGACGGGAGAGTCCCCGGCGGTGCCCAGGGCCAGTCCGCTGCTCCAGTCGACGAGCGCGGCGCCCCGCGCACCGGGCAGCGCCATGGCTTCGAGCAGGCATTCGTCGATCCCAGGCACGCGGGCTCCCCTCCCGGCCGGACGTGCTGGTCGCACGGTCGTACGGCGTGACAGGAGGGAACTTACTCAAGTTCCACACTGTGGACGGGGGTTCTGGCATTTTCCGCTGGAACATGCGCGGTCCCGCGCGACAGCTTGGCCGGAACCCGTTCGTTTTTGATCAAGCATGTAAATCCGGCGCCCTCCCCGCCCCCGGCGAACGCCCGTCCTACCGGCGCCGCCCGCGGTCAGCCGGCGGGCCGCTGCGGGAGCAGGCGTTCCACCATCACCCCGAGGAGGCCGTCCACCGGGTGGGCTTCGAGCAGGGCGGGGACGGTGAGGTCGTCCACGATCAGGCCCTGCATCGCGAGGTAGACCAGGGCCACGCCGACCCGGTCCCCGGGCAGGCCCGCGTCCAGGTGCCAGGCGATGTTCTCCTCCAGCTCGGCGGCGAGGAAGGCGGACAGCTCCGCCTGGAGCTCGGGCCTGCGGGTGGCCTCCAGGCGCAGCTCCAGCACGGCGACGTGGACGCTGCGCTCGCGGCGGATCCGGCCGAGGAGGCGGCCGAGCAGCACCTCGGTGTCGAGGGGGCCGGCCAGTTCCGCGGGCTCGGGGGTGAGGCGTTCGCGGGTGCGGTGCAGTATCTGGACCAGCAACTGGCCCCGGTTGGCGAAGTAGTTGGACGCGGTTCCGGTGGGCACCCCGGCCTCGGCGTCCACGGCGCGCAGCGTCAGGCCGCGGGAGCCCTCGCGGGCGAGGACCTCGATGGCGGCGTCGAGCAGCGCGGCTCGGCGCTGCGGGTTCTGGCGCATAGGGTCCCCGGGGTCGCGGCGGCGTGGGCGTGTGCCCGTGAGCACTGCACCCACCGTACTCTGCGCGCGCCGGCGGACCGGACCACAGGACTCCGAAGCCTCCCCACGGCGCCGTCTCCCGTGTCACCCTGCCCGTCATGGACCGGATCATCGAGGAGATACGCGAGGACCTGAGCCGCCGGATCGCCGTCGCGGCGGACCGGCTCACCGACCGGACGCTGACCGAGGATCCCGCCTACGCCGCCCTGACCGGCCGGGCCGAGCTGCGCGAGCGGATCCACCACACCCTCGACCAGGCCGTCGAGGGCCTGGTACGCAGCTCCCGGGGGCTGCCCGTCGAGCTGGCCGGCGCCCGGGCCACCGGTGCCCTGCGCGCCGGACAGGGGCTGCCGCTGGACTCGCTGCGGCGGACCTACCGGTACGGCGGACGGCTGCTGTGGCAGAGCCTGACCGAGGCGGTGGCCGCGCACGACCGGGCGGCACTGCCCCGGCTGCTGCCGGGGGCGGGCGCGCTGTGGGACGTACTGGACCAGATGGCGGAGGCCGCCTCGGAGGCGTACCGGCTGGCCGAGGCCGAGCGGGGCGGGCGCGAACGCGAGCGCCGGGCCGCCCTGCTGGACGCGCTGTTCGACGGCTCGGCCCCGGCGGCGGAGGCGGCGGCGCAGCTGGGGCTGCCGGAGCGGGGGCGCTTCGCGGTGGTCGCGCTCGGGCCGGCCGGCCCCGGCGGCCCGCCCCGGCCGGAGGGCGGGCCGGGTGCGGGGCCCGGCGCCCCCCGGCTGCTCTGGCGGGTCCGGGCCGACGGGGAGACCGGCCTCGCCGACCTGGGCCACCAGCCGCTGGAGGCCCTGCGCGCGCTGCTGGCCCCGCTCGCGGTGCGCGCCGGGGTCAGCCCGGTGGTCGGGGCCCCGGCCGAGCTGGCCGGGGCCCGGCGGCTGGCGGTCCTCGCCCTGCGCACCGCACCCCCGTCCGCCGCGCCCGGTACCGCCCTGCTGGACGAGCGGCTCCCGGCGGCGCTGGTGGCGGCCGATCCCGAACTCGCCGGCCGGCTGCGGCGGGTGGTGCTGGGGCCGGTGCTGGAACTGCCCGCCGAGGACGCCCGGCTGCTGCTGACCACGCTGGGCACCTGGCTGGACTGCCAGGGCTCGACCACGCACGCCGCGCAGCGGCTGTACTGCCACCGCAACACCGTCTCGAACCGGCTGCGCCGTCTGGAGCGGCTCACCGGCCGCGCGCTCTCCGACCCTGCGCACGTGGTGGAACTGGCCCTCGCGCACGCGGCGGCGGCCCAGGCCCCCTCCCCCGCCGGTGCTACCGCTCCTGCGGCTCGTCGCGGCGGGCCGACTCCAGCAGGTACGGCACGTCGATCACCGCGATCCCCGGGGTGAACAGCAGCCGCGCCTTCAGCCGGAGCGCGTTCTGGTTGTGCAGGGGCTGTTCCCACCAGTGCCCGACGACGTACTCCGGGATGACCACCGAGAGGGCGTCGGTGCCCTCGGCGGCCGCGGCCTCCTCGATGTACTCCAGGACGGGTCCGACGACCTCCCGGTAGGGGGAGTGCAGGACCTTGAGCGGGACGCCCGGGTCGTGTTCGGCCCAGGCCTCCCGCAGCCGCCGGGCGTCCTCCTCGTCGGCGGCGACGGACAGTGCGGTGAGGGTGTCGGGCCGGAGCCCCTGGGCGTAGCCGAGGGCCTTGAGGGTCGGGGCGTGCACGTTGGCGACGAGGACGACGACGTGGTGGCGGGAGGGCATGCGGGGTCTGACCCCGGGGGGCACGTCCACCTGGCGGGCGACCTGGTCGTAGTGGCGGCGCACCCCCTTCATGCCGAGGAAGAGGGCGGGCATCGCGATGACGACCAGCCAGGCCCCGTGCGTGAACTTGGTGATGAGGACGATGACGAGGACCAGGGCGGTCATCACCGCGCCGACGGCGTTGATGGCGAGCCGGCGGTGGATGTGGACGCGTTCGGAGCGGGGGGTCGCGGCGGAGGCGAGTGCGCGCCTCCAGTGCCGGACCATGCCGGACTGGGAGAGGGTGAAGGAGACGAAGACGCCGATGATGTAGAGCTGGATGAGGCGGGTGAGCTGGGCGTCGAAGGCGACGATCAGTGCGATGGCGGCGAGGGCGAGCAGGACGACGCCGTTGGAGTAGACGAGCCGGTCGCCGCGGTTGAAGAGCTGGCGGGGCGCGTACCGGTCCTTGGCGAGGATCGAGGCCAGCATCGGGAAGCCGTTGAAGGCGGTGTTCGCGGCGAGGATCAGGACTCCGGCGGTGACGGCCTGGAGCAGGTAGAAGAGGAAGTGCCAGCTCCCGAAGGTGGCCCGGCCGATCTGGGCGAGGGCGGTGGACATCGGGGTGCCGGGGGGCAGGCCCAGTTCGGTGGGGTCGGCGGCGGCGTGCACCCGGTAGGTCATGGCCAGGACGGTGATGCCGGCGAACATGGTCACGGAGAGCGCGCCCATGGCGGCCAGGGTGGTGGCGGCGTTCTTGGCCTTGGGCTTCCGGAAGGCGGGGACGCCGTTGCTGATGGCTTCGACTCCGGTGAGGGCGGTGCAGCCGGAGGCGAAGGCGCGCAGGGCGAGGAAGACCACGGCGATGCCGGTGTAGGTGCCGGTGGCGGTGATCGGGAGGTCGGCGGACTCGGCCCGGATGGTGTCGCCGGTGGCGAGCCGGACGGCGGCGACGGCGAACATCAGGTAGATGACGAGGACGAACCCGTAGGTGGGGACGGCGAATACCCGCCCGGACTCGCGCACGCCGCGCAGGTTCATCAGGGTGAGCAGCACCACGAAGCCCACGGACAGGGCGACTTCGTGGTCGCTGAGGGAGGGGATCGCCGAAGTGATGGCGGCCACCCCGGAGACGACGGAGACGGCGACGGTCATCACGTAGTCGACGAGCAGGGCGCTGGCGGCCGTGAGGGCGGCGGTCTGCCCCAGGTTCTCGGAGCTGACCACGTAGGCGCCCCCGCCGCCGGGGTAGGCGTGGCAGGTCTGCCGGTAGGAGGCGATGACGACGACGAGCAGGAAGACGATGGCGGCGGCCGCGTACCAGGTGAGGTGGAGCAGGGCGACTCCGCCGAGGGCGAGGATCAGCAGGATCTCCTCGGTGGCGTAGGCCACGGAGGAGAGCGGGTCGCTGCAGAAGATCGGCAGCGCGAGCCGTTTGGGCAGCAGGGTCTCGCCCAGGCGCGCGGTGTCGAGCGGTTCACCGACCAGCACGCGTTTCGCATTGATTCGCCTCATTCCGGCATAATCATCCATTTCGACCGGATATCAGGTGCTACCGGGCTGTGTCCCGGGGCGGCGCGTTGCGCCGTACGGCCCAGTGGCGATCTTGCGGGGGCACTGCCATGGTGATCGGGTCGGCTGTCGCACGATCTTCCCCAACCCGGCGACCGCCCCGACGGAAGGAGACGGCCGTGTACGCAGCTGTCGACCTGGCCTACGACTACCCGGTCCTGGGCGCGTTCTGGACCGTGATGTGGGTCTTCCTCTGGGTCATGTGGCTGATCCTGCTCTTCAGGATCGTGGTGGACCTGTTCCGGGACCACGAGATGAGCGGCTGGCTCAAGGCCGTGTGGCTGCTCTTCCTCATCCTGATCCCGTTCCTGGGCGTGCTCGTGTACGTCATCGCCCGCGGCAAGAACATGGGCAAGCGGGAGATCAAGCACGCGCAGGAACAGCAGGAGGCGTTCAACGCCTACATCCGGGAGACCGCCGGCTCGGCCCCTCCCGCCAAGGCGGGTGCCGACGAACTGCTCAAGCTCTCCGAGCTCAAGGCCAAGGGCGAGCTGAGCGAGGAGGAGTTCCAGAAGGCGAAGGCGAAGCTGCTCGCCTGACCCGGCGGCCCCGCCCCGCCCCGCGCACCCTCCGCTCCGCGGCCGTCACATCCTGGCGGCCGCGGAGCGGATGGCTTCGCGGATGCGGAAGTAGGTGCCGCAGCGGCAGATGTTGGCGATGGCGTCGATGTCCTCGTCGGTGGGCTCGCTCGTCCGCTTCAGCAGCGCCACGGCGGCCATGATCTGGCCCGGCTGGCAGAAGCCGCACTGGGCGACGTCCTGTTCGAGCCAGGCCTCCTGGACGGGGTGCAGCCGGTCGCCGTCGGCCAGCCCCTCGATGGTGGTGACCCGCTTGCCCGCGCAGGCGGACACGGGCACCACGCACGGGCGGACGTCGGCGCCGTCGAGGTGGCTGGTGCAGGCCTTGCAGACGTCGACCCCGCAGCCGTACTTGGGGCCGGTGACGCCCAGCATGTCGCGGAGCACCCACAGCAGGGGCAGGTCGTCGGGGGCGTCGACGGTGACGCTCCGGCCGTTGACGGTGAAGGTGTGCAGGGGCACGGCGGCGAACTCCAGCGGTCAGCGCGGGTAGGGGGTGAAGTCGACGTCGAAGTCGAGGGGGAAGCTGCGGGGTTTGGAACCGGTGGCGCGGGCCCAGGCGTTGGCGATGGCGCCCACGGCGGCGGGCACCCCGAGCTCGCCCGCGCCGCCCGGCTCGGTGCCGGTGGCCGGCAGCACGAAGACCCGTACGTCCTGCGGGGTGTCGCGCTGCGTGGCCCAGTGGAACTGGCTGTAACTGCCCTCCAGCGGAAGCCCCTTGTCCAGGTGCAACCCGGCCCGCAGGGTGGTGGAGATGGCGTCGGTGAGGCCGCCGATCATCTGGGCCTCCAGCCCGCGCGGGTTGACGGGCAGGCCCACGTCGACGGCGATGACCGCCTTGGTGACGCGGACCCGCTCCGGGTCGCGGGCGTCGATCTCCACCAGGCAGGCCGTGCGGGACTTGTACTCCTCGTGGAACGCGATGCCCTGCGCGCAGCCGGCCGGCAGGGCGCGGCCCCACTCCCCCTCGGCGGCCGCCTTGTCCAGCACCGCGCGCTGCGCGTCGGTCTTGAGGAAGGTGCGCCGGAAGCGGTACGGGTCCTTTCCGGTGGCCGCGGCGAGTTCGTCCACCACGATCTCCTCGGCGCCCCGGGTGTTGGCCGAGTACACCGAGCGCCAGGACCCGGTCGGGATGCCGGTCGGCACCTCGCTCAGCGCCTGGGTGGTCAGCCCGAAGTGGTACGGGGACTTCACCGTGGTGAGGAACAGGGTCTGGGCGAGGGTGGCGTTGCCGATCCCGGAGGGCAGGCTCGCGGCGGTGGCGGTGATGATCTCGCCGAGTCCGTGCCGGAAGTCGGTCTCGGCGGCGGCCACCCGGTGCTCGAAGCTGAGGACCTCGCCGAGCAGGTGGGTGGCCCGGATCCGGTGGTGGGTGGCGGGCCGCATCCGGCCGTGCCGGGTGTCGTCCACCCGGGTCCACATGAGCTTCACCGGGCGGCGGCAGGCCTTGGAGACGCGGGCGGCCTCCAGGGCCGCGTCGAAGAACAGCCGCCGGCCGAAGGAGCCGCCGGCCTGGACCACGTGCACCTTCACCTTGTCGAGCGGCAGTCCGAGCTCGGCGGCGATGGTCTCCCGCGCGACGATGGGGGACTTGAGCCCGGACCAGATCTCGGCCCGGTCGTCCCGTACGTCGGCGACGGCCGAGTTGGTCTCCATCGGGGCGTGGCTGACGAAGGCGAAGTCGAACTCGGCGTCCACGTACGGGGTGAGCAGCGGCGGCACCAGCAGCGGCGGGGTGGCGGCGCGCAGCTTCGCCCGGATCTGCGCGTCCGAGAGCTGGTCGGCCGGGCCCGGGCCCCATTCGACCGTGAGGGCGGCCTTGGCGGTGAGGGCCTGCCCGAAGGTCTCGGCGACGACGGCGACGCCGGTCCTGACGGTCACCACGTCCAGGACGCCCGGCATGGCCCGGACCGCCGCGAGGTTGGTGACGGCGCGGACGGTGCCGCCGACGGAGGGCGGGCGGCGCACCACGCAGGGCTTGGCACCCGGTACGTCGAGGTCGAGGGTGTACTTCTGGGCGCCGGTGACCATGGCCCGGGCGTCGATCCGGCGGGTCGGGGTGCCGACGAGGCTGTGCCGGGCAGCCGGCTTCGGGGAGGCCCCGAGGACGAGCAGGCCGGGCGAGGCGGCGGCCGCTGAGAGGCTGCCGTAGCTCGCGGTGCGGCCGTCGGGGGCCCGTACCGCGCCGTTCGCGGTGGTCAGCGTGGCGGCGGAGAGGCTCCAGCGGGCGGCGGCCGCGGCGACCAGGCGGGCCCGCGCGGTGGCGGCGCACTGGCGGACCGGCCCGTAGAGCGAGCGGATCGAGTTGGAGGAGCCGGTGAGCTGGTTGAACAGCAGCTCGGGGCGGGCGTCGTCCAGTTCCACCCGGACCGTGTCCAGCGGTGCGTCCAGCTCCTCCGCGACCAGCATGGCCACGGCCGTGGTGAGGCCCTGGCCGACCTCCTCGCGCGGCAGCCGGAAGCGGACGGTGCCGTCCGTCTCCACGGCGAGCGCCAGCAGGGCGGAGGTGGGGGCGCCGGCCAGGATGAACAGGTCGCCCAGGTCCACGATGTCCGCGATGGCGGGCAGGGTCGGTATCACCGCGTGCGCCGCCTGGGGGGCGAGCAGGTCGGCGCCGGCCCGGGTGACCAGGGCCAGCGTGGGCGCCGCGACCAGGTGGGTCAGGAAGGAACGGCGGCTCCGCGCTCTCGGCGCGCTGCTCTGTTCGGTCATCCCGTCGTGCCCCCCACGTTCCCGGGGTCCACGGACGCGGACCTCCCCCGGCTCATTACCGACACGTAGGGTAGCGATCACCGGGAGGGGTGGGAAGCGCGGGGCGGAACGGGGTCCTTCGTTCGAGTGGTGCCCCTGACGGGCGGCCGACCGCGGTGGCGGAGGGGAACCGCGGCCCGGGCGGCTCGCACGCGTCGACCGCGTGATCGACCGCCGCCCTCCGGAGGGCCCTTTTCCGGCCTCGGGCGCACGATGGAAGCAGACCCGTACACGTCGCGACACGTGAGGAGGTGTTCGCGGTGGCCAAGTACATGGACGTCCACCACGGGATGAAGGGCATCACGGCGGACGAGCTGATGGCCGCCCACCGGGCGGACCTGGCGATCCAGGCGGACGAGAAGGTGCAGTTCGAGCGCGCCTGGGCGGACCCCGCCTCCGGCGAGGTCTACTGCCTGTCCGAGGCCCCCTCGGCGGACGCCGTCCGCCGGATCCACGAGCGCGCGGGACACCCCGCCGACGAGGTCCACCCGGTGCCGCTGATGGTCTGACGGGGTGGTGGACTCCGGCCGGACACGGCGTGAACCGGGCCCGGAGCGGGCAGGAACGGCGAGGAAACGACGACCACGGCTGACCGGAAATGTTCGTACGGACCGGAGGCGATCGGGAGGCCTTCGGCATATGCCGCGAGCAAGACCGTTACGGATGTTGCCAAACGCCTTACAGGCACTCTGCGGCTGTGCCACAGTCGTAGTCGGTCCACAGTCGTCACCGGTCGTCCTCCGGGATCCGGCCGAGCCGCGCCTGTATCGCCGCGCCTGCATCGGAGTCTTCATGCCGTCCCACCTGTACGCGGACCGTCCCGCGCAGCCGCCCGAGCCGGGATCGGTGGACGCACTGATCTCGCAGACCCGTCGGCTGCGCGGCGAGGTGGACGCGGTGCGCCGCGACACCGTCGTGGACGACGACGACGCCCAGGGCCGCTGGCAGCGCGCGCTGTGCGACCTCGCCGTGCACCACCTCGACGACCTCGGCCAGCACCTGGGCCAGCTCAAGGAGGGGCTGCCGCCCGCTCCCGAGCCGGCCGAACTCCCGCCGGCGGCCCCGGAGGCCGCCCAGGAGGACCGGCAGACCCGCGTCGGCAGCGCCGAGTGGGACCTGCTGACGGACGAGGTCACCTGGTCCGAGGAACTCTTCCAGATCTTCGGGCGGCCGGCCGAGGCGGGCCCGTTGCCGCTCGACGAGCTGGGCTCCACCCTGTTCTCCGAGGACCAGCCCCTGATGACCGCGATGGTCACGGACTGCCTGGTCGACGGGAAGCCGATAGACGGCGAGTTCCGCATCGTCCGCGCCGACGGGCGGGTCCGGACGCTGCACATGAGGGGCGAGCCGGTGCTCGACTCCGACGGCTGCACGGCCTCCATGTGGGCCGTGCTGCGGGACGTGAGTGAACTGCGACGGAGCCAGCGGGCGGTGCGCGAGTCACGGGACTCGCTCCAGCGTCAGCGGGAGATCGCGCAGACCGAACACCGGCTGGCGGTCGAGCTGCAGGAAGCCGTGCTCCCCCCGTGGCGCGGCTCCCTGCGGTTCCCGCACGAGAACGCGGGCACGATGGACGTGGCCGCGCACTACCTGCCCTCCGCGACCAGCGCGCTGATCGGCGGCGACTGGTACGACGCCCTCGAACTCCCCGACGGACGCTCCCTGCTGACGGTCGGCGACCTGACCGGACACGGGGTGAGCGCCACCTCCGGGATGGCGATGATGCTCGGCGCCCTGCGGGGCATGGCCATGGCCGGGATCGAGCCGGGCCCGCTGATGGGCTGGCTCAACCAGCTGCTGGAGACCTCCGTGCAGCCCGCCCTCGGCTCGGCCGTCTGCTGCCGTTACGACCCCGCCCGCCGGGTGCTCTCCTGGGCCCAGGCCGGGCACCCCGCGCCGCTGCTCTTCCGGCGCGGACAGGGCCGGGCCCTGCAACCCCCGGAGGGCGTGCTGCTCGGGGCCACCTCGGGGGCCGTGTACGGGCAGGCCGAGGAGCGGCTCGAACCGGGTGACGTCCTCGTGCTGCACACCGACGGACTGACCCCGCGGAGCATCGAGTTCAGCCGGGCGGACGGCACCGAGCGGCTGCTGGCGCTCGCCCCGAGGTTCTCGGAGGCGCGGTCGGCACGGGACTGCGTACGGATGGTCACGGAGGAGTTCGGCGAGAGCGAGCGGGAGGACGACGCCTGCGTCCTGGTCGCCCGGATCGGCGGCTGACGCCCACGGGAGTCCGCTCGCTCCTCCGCCCGTTCCAGGGGGGCCGCGCCGGTGAGGCGCGGCCCCCTCTTCGCTGTCCTTCCCGGCTTCCCGCCTGCCCGGCCCCGGTCCACGGCGACATCCGGGATGCCTACACCTCCGCTCCGCGGGCCACGGGGGCGGGGCTGTTGGGGAGGGCCAGCTTGATCTCCTCGCGCAGGTCCTCGATGCCCGCGTAGCCGGCGTACTGCCCGGTCAGGCGGTACATCTCGCGGAGCCGGTCCCACGTCCGGTGCGAAGAGGTCTCGCTCATCGAGACCAGGGCGAGCCGGGCGTAGCGGTCCGCCTGCTCCGGGTCGTCCGCGATGAAGCAGGCCGAGGCCATGGAGATGTAGTCGAAGATCTGCGAGCGCTGGTAGCCGTCGCCGCGCAGCCGCAGCGCCTCCCGCGCGTGCCGGGCGGCGATGGGCGCCGCCGTGGCGTCGTGGTCGGCGAGGGTGCGGTACGCGAGGGCCTGCATGCCGTGCAGGTCGGCCTCGTCGAAGTGCTGCATCCAGGAGGGCGGCGGTACGTCGCCCTTGTCGGAGACGAAGAGGTCCTCCGCCTCGCCCAGGGTGCGCCGCATGGCCTGGCCCTTGCCCATGGCGGCCTGCGCCCAGGCCTCGATGGTGTGCAGCATGGCACGGGTGCGCGGCAGGGTCTGCTCGCCGGATCCGGACTGCGCCAGCTTCATCAGGTCCAGGGCCTCGTTCGGCTTGCCGAGGTGGACCATCTGGCGGGCGGCGCGGGAGAGCGCCTCGCCGGCGCGCGGCCGGTCGCCGCCCTCGCGGGCCGCGTGCGCGGCGATGACGAAGTACTTCTGCGCGGTGGGTTCGAGGCCCACGTCGTGCGACATCCAGCCCGCCAGCACCGCCAGGTTGGCCGCCACCCCCCACAGCCTGCGCTGGAGGTGGTCGGGGTGGTGGTAGGCCAGCATGCCGCCGACCTCGTTCAGCTGGCCCACGACGGCCTTGCGCTGGAGGCCGCCGCCTCTGGAGGCGTCCCAGGCCCGGAAGACCTCGACGGAGCGCTCCAGGGCCTCGATCTCCTGGGAGCCGATGGGTGCGGCCTCGTAGCGGTCGTAGCCCGCGGGATCGGCCTGGTAGGGGTCTCCGAAGGCCTTCGCGTTCTTGGCGCCCGCGGGCTCGGTGTGCAGCCAGTCGTACATGGCGTTGCTGAGGGCTGAGCCGGCGGTGAGCGCGGCTCCCGCGCCCATCAGGCCGCGACGGTTGAGCATGAGGTCCATTCCCGTGAATTCGGTGAGGACCGCGGCTGTGCGTTCGGGCGCCCAGGGCACTCCGTCGGGGTTCTCCTGAACCCCGTCCGGCTGCCTCTTGGTGGTGCGCCGCTGCCGTACGAACCCGAGGTCCTCGATGGTCACGACACGACCGAGCCGCTCGGTGAACAGTGCTGCCAGTACCGTGGGAACCGGTTCGCGCGGGGTCTCCCCCATGTCGATCCAGCGCCGCACCCGCGAGGTGTCGGTGGCCAGCTGGTGGTGGCCCATGGCGGCCGCCTGCCGGTTCACCATCCTCGCGAGTTCGCCCTTCGACCAGCCGGCCAGGCCGAACAGGTCGTTCAGACGGGTGTTTGGACCTTTGCTCACGTCAAGCCCCCAGGTTCTCGGCTGAGTTGACAGTAGCTGCCCGTCAGATGCCCAGCGACTATTCGCCAGGGTTCGCCACCCGCCGCCCCGTGGTTCGCCACCTGCGGGCGGGTGTCAGGTAGGAATGCGCCTCCCCGACCCGGTTCACCGGCGGAACTCCCCAGGGTGAAGTACGGGATCCGGCGGGGCGGCGTACGCACTCGTCGGCGCACGAAGGGAACCGTAAACGCCATGTACGCAGCAACGTCCTCCGTGTCCGCCCCGGTCCGCCAGCACCGCACCCTCCAGGCGGGCGGCGGCTCCTACCTCGAACCCGGCCGCCCGCCGGTCCCGGCGCAGGGCGCCGTACGGGCCCGGCGGATGCCGGCCGGCGCACCGCAGCAGCTCAGCGGACGGATCGACCTGTCCGGGCCGCAGGGGGCGCAGTTGCGCACCGCGCTCGCGTCGGTGCAGCGCATCTGTCCGGAGTTCGCGCCCGTCCAGGTCCTGCGGCGCAGCGGCCGGTCGGTCCTCCTGGTGGGGACGACCGGACGGATGACCGCGGTCGCGAAGGTTTTACTGGACCAATCGCCCGAGTGGCGCGAGCGGTACCGGCACGAAATAGGGACGTACCGGACCTTCGTCCGACACCGCCCGCCGGTCCGCGTGCCCCGGCTGATCGCCGCGGACCCGGAGAACTGCGTACTGGTGGTGGAGCGGATGGCGGGCCGGGTCGCCGCGCTCCAGCGGCACCCGGTGGAGGCGCCGCCGCGGGCCGACGTACGGGCGGCGCTGGGAGCGGTGTGCCGGGTGAACCAGTGGCGGCCCCCGGCCGACCTGTTCGGGCATCCGGTGGACTACGCGCGGCGGATCGCGCGTGACCACGGGCAGGGCCTGCTGACCGACCGGGACTTCGGCGACCTCCAGAAGCTGCTGCACGGGCTGCGGCCTTCGGGGATCCAGTGGCAGTTCAACCACGGGGACGCGCTGCTGTCGAACCTGCTGCTGTCCCCGGCCGGCCCGGTGCTCCTCGACTGGGAGCACGCGGGCTGGTACCTGCCCGGCTACGACCTGGCCACGCTGTGGACGGTGCTGGGCGACGCCCCGGCGGCGCGCGGCCAGATCAGCCGGCTGGCCCAGTCGGCCGGCCCGGCGGCCCGGGACGCCTTCCTGGTCAACCTGATGCTGGTGCTGACGCGGGAGATCCGGATGTGCGAGACGGCGGTGCAGCGGTCCATGCTGGCGTCGGCCCCGGACCGGCCGCTGCCCGCGGGCGCCCTTTCCTCGGGCGAGGAGCAGCGTCTTCTGCTGCGCCGCCTGCACGATGACGCGGGGATGGCCCGCAGAGCGGTCCGGGCGGCGGTCGGCACCCGCTGACCGCCGGCCCGTACGGACCCTACGGATCCCGTGTGCCGCACACCCAGTGTGCGGGGCACGGGATCCGGCCTGTCCGGGGTCGGGGCGGTTGTCTGCGCGCGGGACTTGACTTCACATGATCCCGCGAACAGTTTCTCTGACTCGGCATCAGATGTGCCGGAGTCCGCCCTCCCGCCCTCCCACCCCGCTGGAGCCCCGCCATGACCGAGGCCACGCCCGTGACCGAACCCCTGCCCGTGACCGGGAGCCCCGACCGGCCGGGTCCCCCGCTCCCCTCCCGCCGCACGGTCCTCGCCGGGACGGGGGCCGGGGTACTGGCCGCCGCCGTGCTGCCGGGTGCGGCCGCCCGGGCCGCCGAGGCCCCGCTCGGGGCGTACGACGTCGTCGTGGTCGGCTCGGGGGCGGCGGGGATGACGGCCGCCCTGACCGCCGCCGGGCGGGGGCTGAGCGTGCTGGTGGTGGAGAAGGCCCCGACCTTCGGCGGTTCGGCGGCGCGCTCCGGCGCGGGGATCTGGCTGCCGAACAACTCGGTGATCCTGGGCGCGGGCGTACCGGACACCCCGGAGAAGGCGGCGGCGTACCTGTCGGCGGTGGTGGGACCGGAGGTGCCGGCCGACCGGCAGCGGGCGTTCCTGGACAACGGGCCCCGGATGCTGGACTTCGTGATGGCGAACAGCCCGCTGAGGTTCCGGTTCATGGACGGCTACAGCGACTACTACCCGAACCTGCCGGGCGGGCTGCCGAACGGCCGGTCCATCGAGCCCGACCAGCTCGACGGGAACGTGCTGGGCGCCGAACTGGCGCGGCTGAACCCGGCGTACATGCCGGTGCCGGCCGGGATGGTGGTGTTCAGCCAGGACTACAAGTGGCTGAACCTCGCGGCGGTCACCGCCAGGGGGCTCGCGGTGTCCGCGGAGTGCCTGGCGCGGGGCACGAAGGCCGCGCTGCTCGGGCAGAAGCCGCTGACGATGGGCCAGTCGCTGGCCGCGGGGCTGCGGGCCGGGCTGCTGCGGGCGGGGGTGCCGGTGTGGCTGAACAGCCCGCTGGTCGACCTGGTCCAGGAGGGCGGGGCGGTCACCGGGGTGGTGGTGGAGAAGGAGGGCGTACGGGGTGTCGTACGGGCCCGCAGGGGTGTGGTGATCGGCTCGGGCGGCTTCGAGCACAACGCGCAGATGCGGGCCCAGTACCAGCAGCAGCCCATCGGGACCGAGTGGTCGGTGGGTGCGAAGGAGAACACCGGGGACGGCATCCGGGCCGGGCAACGGGCGGGCGCCGCGCTGGCGTTGATGGAGGACGCCTGGTGGGGGCCGACGATCCCGCTGCCCGGGGAGCCGTACTTCTGTCTGGCGGAGCGGACCCTGCCGGGCGGTCTGATCGTGAACCGGGCGGGCACCCGCTTCGTGAACGAGGCCGCGCCCTACAGCGACGTGGTGCACGTGATGTACGAGAAGGACCGGGGCGCCGCGGGTTCGCACATCCCGGCGTGGCTGATCGTGGACCAGAACTACCGCAACAGGTACCTGTTCAAGGACGTCCTGCCGACCCTGCCCCTCCCGGACGCGTGGTTCGCGTCGGGGGCGGCGCGCAAGGCGTGGACCTGGGACGCGCTGGCCGGGCAGATCGGGGTGCCGGCGGCGGCGCTGCGGGCGACGCTGAACCGCTTCAACGCGCAGGCCTGGAGCGGGAACGACGTGGACTTCCACCGGGGGGACACGGCGTACGACCACTACTACACGGATCCGAACGTGCTGCCGAACTCGTGCCTGGCGCCGGTCTGGGCGCCGCCGTTCTACGCGTTCCGGATCGTCCCCGGCGACCTGGGCACCAAGGGCGGCATCGTCACGGACGCCCGTGCGCGGGCGCTGCGGGAGGACGGGTCGGTGATCCGGGGCCTGTGGGCGGCGGGCAACGCGAGCGCGGCGGTGATGGGCCACAGCTACGCGGGGGCCGGATCGACGATCGGGCCCGCGATGACGTTCGGCTACGTGGCGGCGAACGACATCGCGGACGGCGCCTGACGCGCCCCCGGCCCGGCTGCCAGGCCTGGAAGAGCCTGCTAGGCCTGGAAGAGCTCGGCGGGGAGCGGCTTCAGGAGGGCGTAGAGGTCGTCGGTGATCGGGCGGTCCCAGCTGGCGATCGTCACGAGGACGTTGTCGCTGCGGTCGAACTGGACGCAGGAGATCCGGCCCTCGGAGAGCTTGATCTTGCGGACGATGAGGAGGTTGTCGCCCTGCATGACGGGGCAGTCCTCGGTCCCGGTGACCTCGACCTCCTCGTCGTTCTCCAGGGCTTCGAGGAGCTGGGCCACCTCGAAGGGGACCTGGCCCTCGCCGAGCTCCCGCGCCGGGGAGCCCTCGGGGAGGTTGCCGATGATCATCGCGGGGCCGCGGCCGCCGAAGAGGTCGTAGCGGAGGAAGACGCCCTGGCAGCTGCCGTCGGGCGCGGGCAGCAGGCCGGCTCCGAGGTTGCCGGGCCAGTCACCGGGGTCCATGGCCAGGACGTCGAAGTCCGGGCCCGCGGGTGTGGCGGCGCTGCGGCGGCGGAGGAAGGACATGCCGCCATGGTACGTGGCCGCGCGGGTTTTCCGGCGCCGGGGGCTCCCTACCGGCGCAACGGGGCACGGCGGCGGCGGGAGGGAGCGGCGCGGGGTCCGGAGAGGTGCCGGGGGCCGGGACACGAGGGGCGCGAGGGGTGCGGGGGGCGCCGGGAGACCGGGCCGGGGAACGGCCCGGCCCGCCGGACCCCCGGGTACGGGGCGGAGCCCCCGGGTAGTCCTTACCTGCGCGGCGGGCCGACGCCATGAGCTGCGGTCATGGCCTCCTTTCCCGCCACAGGCCGCCGCGCTGGCTGTATCTTGCTGTGCGTCCCCGCGTCCGGTCATCGATCGTTTTCGATTAGACAACGATCGGCACGATGCAGGGGATCTTGTGGCCCGGGGGGACCTACCGTCGTCCCCGGTGCGCAGACGGATCGGCCCTTCGGACGTATGGGAGCACAGACAGATGACTGGCCCCGTTGGCGGTCCTCCGCTCGCCCTCGCCACGACGCTCGCCCGGCTCCGGGCACTCGCCGCGGAGAGAGGACTGGACGTGGACGAGATCCTCGACCCCGTGTCCCTCTCCGAGCGGACCGGCGTCCCCCTGGAAGTGACGGCGGCGCTGCTGCGCGGCGAGGAGCCGGCCGACCCCGCGCCCGAGGAGGCCGAGGAGACGGTCCGCCGTCGCGCGGCCTTCCTGTACGCCGTCTCGCGCGACCCGCAGGGGCAGCCGTACGCGGTCACGGAGATCGCGGCGGCCATCGGCGCGGACCCCCGGTGGGTCGGCGACCTGGTGTCCGGCGGCAGGCCCCCGCACCTGCGGCACTGCGAGGAGTTCGCCGCCTTCTTCGGCCGTGCCGTCACCTTCCTGACGGACACGCCGGCCCAGGCGGTGAACAGGGCCCTGTGGCCCGCGGTCGAATCCCTCAACTACCGATCGGGCGACTTGATGGCCGACCTCACGAACCAGTACGGGCTGGTCTCCATCTCCACCCGGGGAAGAGCCCTCAGCCGGACGCAGGAGACGTTGCTCCTGGGCATGATCACCGGCATCCTCTCCTCCGAGGTGGCCCGGTGAACCTGTCCCGTTCGATGCGCAAGCTGTGCACCGCACTGACCTCCTCGCTCGACCTGGAGGCCCCGGTCGAGCCGCAGACCCTCTTCCGCGCCCTGTGCGACGCCATGAGCCGCAGCCGCGGCGGCCGCCCGATCGTGCTGCGCTTCGAGCGCTTCCCGTCCGGGCTGACCACCTCGGGCCTGTGGCTGAACATGGCGGACTACGACATCGTCGTGGTGGAGAAGTACACGACGCCCGACCACCAACTGGTCATCCTCGGGCACGAGCTGTGGCACATGAAGGCCGGCCACTGCACCGGCCACGGCGGCGGGGCGGCCGACGCCGCGCGCGCCCTGCCCGACGCCTCGGACCTGACCTACGCCAGCGTGGCCGCGCGGTCCCACTACGAGGACGCCCAGGAGATCGAGGCCGAGACCTTCGGGCTGATGCTCGGTGACCGGTGCCGGCCGTGGCTGACGGGCGGCGAGGCGGCGGGGGCCGCCCGCCGCAGCGACGTCGCCGGCCGGATAGGCAACGCCCTGGGCTACCGCGGACCGATCGGTTGACGGTGACCTCGGACAAGTACTACATCCCGTACCTCATACCGGCGGTGATCCTCACCCTCGCCTTCGCGATCCGCCTGCCGGTGATGATGCGGTTCTGGCGGATCGACCCCAACGTGCGCTCGGTCGGCGGCCTGCTCCTGCTGGCGTCGGCCGTCTTCTACCTCGGCCGCCCCAAGACCCTCGTAGTGCTGAACGCCGCGACGGGCATCAGCAACTTCGCGGCGCCGCTGGTCTACACGCTGCTCATGATGTTCTGCGCCTCCTGCCTCGTCATGATCATCCACTGGCGGGGCGGCGATCCCCGGCGGGTACGCCGGGCCACCTGGACCATCGGCGTCTTCTACGCGGCCGTCGTGGCCGGCCTGTGGACCACCTTCGCGTTCGCCGAAGTGCCGGTGGAGCGGCTGCGGGACCTGGACACGTACTACGCCAACACGCCCTGGATGCGCGAGCACATCGTGCTCTACCTGGGGGCGCACACCACCGCCTGCGCCATCACCGCCGTCGTCACCTGGTCCTGGCTGCGGGAGGTGACGGGCTGGCTGCGGGCCGGCCTGGTGCTCCTGGTCGTCGGCTTCATCCTGAACCTCTGCTACGACACCGTGAAGCTGACGGCGGTCTTCGCCCGCTGGAACGGCCGCGACCTGGACTGGCTCAGCACGTACGTGGCCCCGCCCATCGCCTCCGTGTGCGCCCTGTTCATCGCCCTGGGGTTCATCCTGCCCCACGCGGGCCAGGCGCTCCAGGCGCTCTGCACCGACTACTACCACTACCGGTGTCTGGCCCCGTTCACACGGGAGCTGGCGGACCTGGACACCGCCACGATGCGGCTGCCCCGGCGGTCGCCCGTCAGCCGCCGGCTGGTCCACCGCAGGACCCAGATCAGCGACGGGCTGCTGCGGATCCAGCCGTACATGGACCCGGAGATCCGGGAGCGGGCGCTCGCCGAGGCCCGGGAGCGCGGCGAGGCGCCCGGCCGGGCGGCGGCGACCGCCGAGGCGGTGGCCGTGGTCGCGGCGGTCGCGGCCCTGCGCAGCGGCGCCGAGGCCGGGGTGGCGGAGGCCCCGGTGCCGGTACCGCGCCCGGCGAACGCGCCCGACCTGGTCGCGGTGGCCAAGGCCCTGCGCCGGTCCCCCGCCGTCTCCTCCTTCCGCGCCCGGTGCGGGCCGGCCGACCAGCCAGAGAGCGTGAGGCCATGAGCAGTCCACCGCGGTCCCCCGGCCGGCACACCTCGGTCGTCATCGGGGGCAGCCTGGCCGGCATGCTCACGGCCGCCGCGCTCGCCGGGGCCGGCTCGGGCGACGTCCTCGTGGTCGAACGGGACGCCCTGCCCGACGGGCCGCTCCCCCGCAAGGGGCTCCCGCAGGCGCACCACGCGCACCTGCTGTGGTCCGGCGGGGCCGCGGCCGTCGACTCCCTGCTGCCCGGCACCGTCGCGGCGCTGAGGAGGGACGGGGCGCACCGCATCTCGCTGCCCACGAACATGGTCGGCTTCTCTCCCGAGGGCTGGTTCCGCCGCTGGGAGCACGCGTCCCACTACGTGCTCATCGCCAGCCGGGACCTGCTCGACTGGCACGTCCGGCGGGCCGTGGCGGGGCTGGCGAACGTCACCGTCGCCGACCGCACCGAGGTACTGGGCCTGACGGGGAGCGCCCGGCAGGTCACCGGGGTGCGGCTGCGCGGGCGGGACGGCGCGGAGCGGGTGCTGGACGCGGACCTGGTGGTGGACGCCTCCGGGCGGGCCTCGCGCACGCCGCTGTGGCTGGCGGAGTTCGGCGTTCCGGCGGCCGCCGTGCGGACGGTCGACCCCGGGCTCGTCTACGCCAGCCGGATCTTCCGGGCCCCGAAGGACCTCGGGAACACCTTCCCGGTCGTCGTGAACGTCCAGGCGGGCGACCCCCGCCGGCCCGGTCCCGGCCGGTCGGCGACCCTGGTCCCGATCGAGGGCGACCGCTGGCTCGTCACCCTGTCCGGGACGCGCGGCGGCGAGCCGGGCACGGACCCGGAGGCCTTCGGGGCCTTCGCCGGGGCGCTGCGGCACCCGATCGTGAGCGAGCTGATCGCCGGGGCGGAGCCGCTGACGGACGTGGTGCTCACCCGGACGACCGTCAACCGCAGGCACCACTACGAAAAGGCCGCGCTGCCCGCGGGGTTCCTCGTGCTGGGGGACGCGGTCGCCGCCTACAACCCGGTGTACGGGCACGGGATGTCGGTGGCCGCGCAGAGCGCCCTCGCCCTGCGGGCCGCCGTCGCCCGGTACGGCCTGTCCGACGGGCGGCTCGCGGCCCGCGCCCAGAGGGCCGTCGCCGGTCCGGTGTCCGCCGCGTGGGCGCTGTCCACGGGGAACGACGTCTTCTACCCCGGCGCCACCGAGAGCGGCCCGACGGCGGCGGAGCGGGCCGCCGCGGCGTACGTGCGGCGGCTGATGCGCACGAGCACCGGCAACGGGCGGGTGGCCCGGGCGGTGACCGACGTGATGACCCTGGAGCGGCCCGCCACCCGGCTGTTCACCCCGCCGGTGTTGCTGGCGGCCCTGCTGGGCCCGGGCCGGGCGCAGCTGACCGGGCCGCCGCTGGGGCCGGCGGAGCTGGCCGCGGTGGCGGCACTGCGGGGGTAGCGGGCGGCGGTGCTCAGACCGGCGGGACGAGGGTGAACCAGCGCTCCAGGAGTGCGGTGTCACCGGTGGCGTGGAGCGCCTCGGCGGGGATCCGCTGCCAGAGGAACAGCATCAGGTCGGAGGCGGTGCCCGCCGCCTCGACGTGGACGGGGGCGGTGGTGTCGGGGTCGAGGTGGACCCGGTCGCCCTCGAACGCGACCGTCCAGGTGCCGGGTCCGTCGGTGCGGCGGAAGCGGTAGCGCTCCCCGGCTCCGGGCGGGGCGGGCCGCATGCCCCGCCGGGCGGGGGCCATGACCTGGAGGGCCTGGGCCACGGAGTCCGCCGCGAGGGCCGGGTCGAAGGGGGCCGGGTCCCCCGTGGTGGCTTCGGCGTCCCAGCGGTGGACGGCCTGTTCGATGGTCTGCATGCGGATCCAGAAGCCGCTGGTGCGGTCCCCGTCGGGCGACCAGGTCCACACCGGTGCGTCCGGGCCCGTCTCGGCCAGGAGCGCGATCAGGTCCCGGGCGGCCGCCGCCGACCAGTCGAAGAGCTCCTCGGGCACGGGTCCCCGGTGCGGGGTGCGGTCCGGGAGCGGCCAGGCCGCCCGTACCGCCGGGTCGTCGGGGAGGGCGTAGAGCTCCGGGTCGGTGGGGTCGCAGGGCTCGGCGAGCCGTTCCCGGAGCACGTGGGCCAGGTAGCGCTGGACGCTGCCGAGGTGCCCGACGAGGTCCGCGACCGACCAGCCGGGGCAGGAGGGCACCGGCGGTGCCTCCCGCCCGCCGTCGGCCGCCCGGCGGACGGCCTTGTCGAAGGCCGCCGCCTCGCTGCGGAAGTGGTCGAGCCGGGTGAGGTGGTCCATGGGGTCCATGGGGTCCACCCTGCCCGCCGGTGTCCCCGGGGACTCAGCTTGCGCGCTGGGCGAACGACGCCAGGGCCTGGGCCGTGCTCGCCTCCAGGGCGCCCGCTCCGCATGCGCGGCTGGTGAGGTGGGCGCGGGCGAGCAGCCCGGGGTCCTGGAGTTCGGTGCCCAGCGCGGCCAGGGCACGGGCCAGTTCGTAGGCGGCCGGGGAGTCCTCCAGCAGGGCGACGGCCTCGCGCAGCAGGCCGGCGCGGTCCTGCGGGGCCGCCACCTCCGCCGCGACGCGCAGGGCCTGGCCGATGGCGGAGGGCGCGCCGAAGGCACGGGCGCGGCGTACGGCCTCGGCCGTCAGGGCGCGGGCCCTGGCGGGGTCCTCGGGCGCGACGGCACGGGCCAGCAGCAGCCGCCAGGGGCACCAGGCCGGGTTCTGGATGCCGCGCGGGGTCAGGCGCCGCCCGACGGCCTCCAGTTCGGCGGCGGCGGCCTTCCGGTCGCCGCCGGCCAGCAGCAGTTCCGCGTAGACGGTCTGCGAGTCGGGGAAGACCACGGCGGCGGGGAAGGGCTCCCCGTACTCGTGCTCCCGCGCCAGGCCCCAGGCCTCGTCGACGCGGCCGCGGGCGACGAGGGTGGTCAGGAGGATGGCGATGGCGTACCAGTGCACGGGCGTGCGGCGGCCCACGCGCTCGGCGAGCCGCAGTCCGGCCCGGGCCAGTTCCTCGGCCTCGACGAGCCGTCCGCGCCGGTAGCGGATGTAGGCGCGGAGGCTGTACGCGAAGGACAGGTGGGCGCCGTGCCAGCCCTGTCGTTCGAACTCGGCGGTGCCCTCCTCGAAGAGCTCCTCGGCGCGGCCGGGCCGGTCGGCGTACATGTGGACCATGGCGGCGAGCACGGGGACCTCGAAGCCGCGGTCCTCGTGGGCCCAGCTGAAGGGCTCCCGCAGGACCCGGTCGGCGTGGTGGAGGACCACGTCGAGGGGTTCGCCCTGCAGGCAGGCGTCCCAGGCGCGCAGTCCGATCACGTAGCGCTCGGTGAGGTCCCGGCCCGGGAGGCGGTCGGCCAGCCGGGCCAGCCGGCGCGAGCGGGCCGGGGAGTCGGCTTCGGCGGCGTTGAAGGCGTCCCACATGAACTGCTCGGACTGCAGCCGCAGCCGGGCGCGGGCGTCGTGGGTGCGCGGGATCTCGCGGCCGAGGAGCTCGGATGCGGCGGCGAGGTGGTCGCTGTGGGCGAGGACCTGGGCGAGGCGTATGACGATGCCCTGGCGCAGCGCGGGGTCGTCGAAGGGTTCGGCGAGGGCGGCGCGCAGGTGGTTGACGGTGTTGGCGGGTTCGGTGAGCAGGGAGGCGCAGCCCAGTTCGTAGAGGACGGCGGCGCGTTCGTCGAAGTCCGGGGGTTCTTCGAGGGCGCGGGCGAGCTGGCGGCGGGCGGCTTCGGGGGCGCCGGCCCGGAGGTTCTCGGCGGCGGCCTCGCGCAGGGTGCGCACCACCCACGGGTCGTTCTCGGGCCGGGTCTCCAGCAGGTGGCGGGCGGCGGCGGAGGAGCCGAGGCCGGCGTCGACGACGGCCGCGGCGGCCTTGCCGTGCAGGGCGACGCGCAGGGCGTCGGGGATGGCCCGGTATATGGCGGTGGCGATGAGCGGGTGGACGAACTCCAGCCCGGCGCCCTCGTCTTCGCCGGGTGCGGCCTCCGCCGTCGGGGCGGAGAGGATGCGGGCGTCGCGGAGCCGGCCGGTGGCGTCGGCTGCCTCCTCCGCGCCGAGGACCGCGACGCGGGCGGCGATGCGCCGCGGGATGGCGGTGCCGAGGACGGCGCAGGCCCAGGCGAAGCGGACGGTGGAGGGGCCGAGGCTGTGCAGGCGGGCGACGAGTCCGCTGCCGCGCTGGGCGGCGACGAGGTCGGCGAGCAGCGGGGCGCTGGCCTCGACGGGGTCGAGGCCCTTGGCGCGGACCTTGGCGGTGAGTTCGACGGCCTCGAAGGGGTTCCCGGTGGTCACGGCCCAGGCCTCGCGGCAGAAGGCGTCCTCGGCGTGCGCGCCGACGCTCTCGCGGACCAGGGTGGAGACGGCGTCCGCGCTGAGCGGGGCGAGGACGAGGGGGCGCTGTCCGGCGCGGCCGGGCAGCGTGCGGAAGGCCTCGGCGTCCGCGGGGAGTTCGTCGGGGCGGTAGGCGGTGACGAGGAGCAGGGGGAGGTGTTCGGCGCGCGGGGCGAAGCCGGCGAGCCAGCCGAGGGATTCCGGGTCGGCCCAGTGGGCGTCGTCCAGGACGAGGACGACGGGGGGCCGCTGGACGGTGAGGTGGGTCAGGACCCAGTCGAGGCCGTCGCGCAGGCCCTGCGGGTCGGGCGGGGCTCCCTGGGCGGGGGCGCACAGGCCGAGCGCGGGCCCGACGATGGCGTACCAGCTGCCGAGCGCGGCGCGGAGTTCGGCCTCGGGGCGGCCGGCCAGCTGGGGCTGGATGAGCTGCCGGGCGACGTGGAAGGGCTGGGTCTGCTCCTGTTCGCCGCCGCGGGCGGCGAGCAGGGTGCAGGAGCGGGCGAGGGCGCGGCGGCGCACTTCGGCGAGCAGGGTGGTCTTGCCGAGGCCGGCCGGGCCCGAGAGGGCGAGGAGGCCGCCGCCGCTGTCGGGGCCGGATCCGGTGAGCCGGTCCAGCGCCTCGTCCACGGCGAGGAGTTCGGCTTCGCGTTCGAAGAGCGTGCGCCGTGTGCGGGTCCGGCGTTCCGTCATGGCTCGTACCCCCCAGGCCGGCTCGGGAGATCAGCGTACGCCCGCGCACGGGCCGATGGATCCCACAATCGGGAAACAATCCGATCTTCTGTTTTCGGGCCGGTGGGACGCCTGGTCCGGGCCGGGGCGGGCCGGGTGTCCGCCGCGGCGTTGCCGCCCGCCGGCCCGGCGGGGCGGGGATCGGCGGCGACGCAGGCCGGCCCGGCGGCGCACCGTGCGGCGGACGCGTTCCCCGGTGGGGCGGGGATCGGCGGCGCCGGCCGGGTGCCGACGGCGGGTTGGTGCGCGCACGGCGTCCCCGGCGGCCGGGCCGCGGGGAGTCGCCCGTTGCCGACGCACCGCCGCCGCAGGGGCGGGGTCTGCCGTCAGCGCCACCTCCAGGTGAGGGCGGCGCCCTCCGGGAGCTCCGTCCAGCGGGCCGAGGCCGCGTCGAGGGCGGTGCGGGCCCGCTCCAGTTCGGCTTCGCCGAGCGGGGGCCGACCCACGCCGCGGCCCGTGACGGGCAGTCCGGACCAGGCGCGGTAGGCCCAGTTGACGGCCATCTCCGCCGCCATCACGGCGTCGCCGCCGCGGCGCAGCACCTTGAGGCCCGACCTGCGGTGGCGGCTCGGCCCGGTGGGCTCGAAGCCCTGGAAGGTGGCACCGGCCGCCATCGCGCCCCAGAAGCCGTCGGTGATGCCGAGCGCCTCCTCGACGGCGGCGTGGGCGAGGTCGTGCGGGACGGTCGGGCCGGTGGGCTGTGCGGGCAGCCGTACGTCGGGGCCGCGGCGGCCGGTGACCGTGATCTCGTGCTGGTTTCCCGGCAGCTTCCGGAAGGAGATGTCCACCGGGGCGACGGTAGGACGGGCCGGCGGCGGCCGCCACCGGATTTCCCCGGCGACGGCCCGGGCCCGTGCCGGCCCGGGCGGCAACCCTGTTGCCCCGGCCCGGCCACCTCGGCCCGGCCCGGCCCGCCCCGGGCCGCCCGGCCGGTTCAGTTCGGGCCGAAGCGGCCGCCCCGCGTGCCCAGGACGAACTGGCGCCACTCGCGCGGCGCGAAGACCAGCGAGGGGCCGTCGGGGCGCTCGCCGTTGCGCATCGCGATGAACCCCTCCACGAAGGCGATCTGGGCGTCGCCCACGCCCCGGCTGCTCGACCGCCAGTCGGCCGCGCTGAGATCGAGCTCGGGCTTGTCCCAGCCGGCGAACGGCTTCGGAGTCGTGCTCTCGGCCACGTGCGTGCTCCTCCCGGTACGGGTACGTCGTCCGGGGGCCCAGGGTAGCGATCGCGGCGGGTGCCGCACAGGCCACGGCGCGTCACCCCCGGAGCCGGTCCGGCACCCCGCCGCCCCGCACCGGTCAGGTGCTCGGCGGCTCCGCGCCCACCAGCCACATGGCGAAGAACTGCGCGCCGCCCCCGTACGCGTGCCCCAGCGCCCGGCGGGCCCCCGGGACCTGGTGCTCCCCGGCCAGGCCGCGGACCTGGAGGGCCGCCTCGGCGAAGCGGATCATGCCCGAGGCCCCGATCGGGTTGGTGGACAGCACCCCGCCGGAGGGGTTCACGGGCAGGTCTCCGTCCAGTTCGGTCACCCCCGCCTCGGTGAGCTTCCAGCCCTCGCCCTCCTGCGCGAAGCCCAGGTTCTCCAGCCACATCGGCTCGTACCAGGAGAACGGCACGTACATCTCGACCGCGTCGATCTCCCGGCGCGGGTCGGTGATCCCGGCCTGCCGGTAGACGTCGGCCGCGCAGTCCTTCCCGGCCTGCGGCGAGACGAAGTCCTTGCCCGCGAAGAGCGTCGGCTCGCTGCGCATCGCCCCGCCGTGCACCCAGGCCGGCGGTTTCGGCGAACGGGCCGCGCCCGCACGGTCGGTGAGGACCATCGCGCAGGCGCCGTCCGAGGACGGGCAGGTCTCGGAGTAGCGGATCGGGTCCCAGAGCATCGGCGAGGACCGGACCTTCTCCAGGGTGATGTCGTGCTCGTGCAGGTGTGCGTACGGGTTCTTCAGCGCGTTGCGCCGGTCCTTGTACGCGACGAGCGAGCCCACGGCGTCGGGGGCGCCGGTGCGCCGCATGTACGCGCGCACGTGCGGGGCGAAGAAGCCGCCCGCGCCCGCCAGCAGCGGCTGCTGGAAGGGGACGGGCAGCGAGAGCCCCCACATGGCGTTGGACTCGGACTGCTTCTCGAAGGCCAGGGTCAGCACGGTGCGGTGGACCCGGGCCGCGACCAGGTTGGCGGCGACGAGGGCGGTGGACCCGCCGACCGATCCGGCGGTGTGGACGCGGAGCATCGGTTTGCCGACCGCGCCGAGGGCGTCCGCCAGGTAGAGCTCCGGCATCATCACGCCCTCGAAGAAGTCGGGGGCCTTGCCGATGACGACCGCGTCGATGTCCGCCCAGGTCAGCTCCGCGTCGGCGAGGGCGCGGACGGCGGCCTCGCGGACCAGGCCGGCGATGGAGACGTCGTGCCGGGCGGCGACGTGCTTGGTCTGGCCGATCCCGACGACGGCCACGGGCTCCTTGCCCGGTGCGGCCGGTGTACCGGAGGCGTTCATGCGCGGTCCCCTTCCAGGACGGCGACCAGGTTCTGCTGGAGGCAGGGGCCGGAGGTGGCGTGCGCGACGGCCCGGTGGGACTCGCCGCGGTGGATCCGGGCGGCCGCCTCGCCGATCCGGATCAGGCCGGCGGCCATCATCGGGTTGGCGGCGAGCGCCCCGCCCGAGGGGTTGACGGCCACTGCCTCGCCGAGGCCGAGCGCCTTGCGCAGGACGACCTCCTGGGAGGAGAACGGCGCGTGCAGTTCCGCCGTGTCGACGGGGGCGTCGAAGACCCCGGCGCGCTCGGCGGCGGTCCGGGTGGACGGGGAGTCCGTCAGGTCGCGCAGGCCGAGGCCGTGCGCCTCGATGCGGTGGTCGATGCCGGTGATCCAGGCGGGCCGTTCGCACAGCCGCCGGGCGGTGTCGCCCGCGGCCAGGACGACGGCGGCCGCGCCGTCCCCGATGGGCGGGCAGTCGCCCGTGCGCAGCGGCCGGACCTGGTAGCCGCCCTGGGGGACGGGGCCGCGGAGCTGGGCGTGCGGGTTGGCCGCGGCGGAGGCCCTGCTGCGGGCGCCGATCGCGGCGAGCGCGGCCTCGTCGGTCTCCCCCGCGTCGATCAGCGCCTGTGCCTGGAGGGCGGCCAGGGCCACCGAGTCGGGCCACAGGGGGGCGAGGTAGTACGGGTCGAGCTGGCGGGTGAGGACGTCGCGTACGGATCCGGGCGAGGACTTCCCGTACGAGTAGACGAGCGCGGTGTCCGCCTCGCCGGTCTGGATCTTGACCCAGGCCTCGTAGAGCGCCCAGGCGCCGTCCATCTCGACGTGCGACTCGGAGATCGGCGGCCAGGCGCCGACCCCGTCGAGGGTCATGGTGAAGGAGAAGGCCCGGCCGGCGAGGTAGTCGCTGGAGCCGGAGCAGGTGAAGCCGATCTCCCCCGCCTTGAGTCCGGTGGCGGCCAGCACCTGGTGGAGGACGGGCATCACCATCTCGACTTCGCTGAGCTCGTCGGTGCGGCGCAGGTGGTCGCTCTGGGCGAAGGCGACGACGGCCACCTCGCGCGCGTATCGGGTCGTCACAGCAGCTCCTTGTACGCGTCGTAGTCCGCGTCCGGCTCGCCGGTGGGGCGGTAGTGGTCGGGGTAGCGGCCGCCGTCGGTCCACACCGGTTCGACGCGCAGGCCCATGCGGACCTGGTCGTACGGGATGCCGCCGATCCGGCCGTGGAGGGCGAGGCCGGCGCCGTCGAGGGCGATGTGGGCGTAGACGTAGGGCACCTCGATGTCGAGGTTGCGCGCCTTGATGTTGACGATGCAGAAGGTGGTGACGGTGCCGGCCGGGCCCACCTCGACGCGGTCGGTGGTGGCCACGCCGCAGGTGGGGCACGCGCCGCGCGGGGGGACGTACACCTTGTGGCAGGAGGGGCAGCGCTCGCCTACGGTGCGCCGCTCGGAGAGCGCGTTGATGTAGGCGGTCTGGGCGCGGCCGGGGCTGTAGGTGTAGTCGAGGCGGGCCTCGGCGACGATGCCGGTGACGGGGTCGTCGAACACCCCGTCGTGCGGGGCGGGCCCGCCGTCGGGTCCGTCCCCGTCGTGGGGCTCGAAGCAGGCGATGTCGGTGATGGCCCCGGTGCGCTCGGCGGGGGCGGCCCAGCGGACGCGGACCCGCATCCCGGTGGACACGGCGTCCGGGCCGGGGGCGTCGAGGGCGTGCAGGATCGCGGTGTCGGCGCCGTCGAGCCGGACGAGGACCCAGGCGAAGGGGGTGCCGAGGGGCTGCTGGGGGCGGGGCTCGGCGTTCCAGGCCCAGGTGGTGACGGTGCCGGTGGGGGCGACCTCGACGAGCTCGCGGACCTCCTCGGCGGTGACGGGGTCGTACTCGGCGGGCGGCACCACGACCCGCCCGTCGGAGGCCCTGACGCCGAGCACGACGCCCTCCCGGAGCCCGGTGAGGAAGGCGCTCTGCACGGGCCCGAGGGACCGGGTGAAGGGGAACTCGACGACGAGGGGCGCACGCAGCACCTCGGGCGGGGACGCGGCTGTCATGGTTGTCTCTCCGATGCTCGGGGGGATCTGTCTCGCCACCCGCACTCCACCGGCCCGGCGGGCCGGCGAACCGTACGGGCGATGTCCGGTGTCCACCGGACCGCTCGGCACGGCCCGACTCCGGCCGTGCCGTCCACACCGGTCCGGCAGCCGCCTGGCCGCCGGCCGCCGACCCGCTGGGTGCGGGCCGATGGCCGCCGGGCCGCTCGGTGCGGACCGATGGCCGCCGGCTGCCGGGCCGTGCGGCCCGCTCCGGCAAGCACCGGACTGTTCGCGCCGGTCCGCCGACTGCCGGTCCGCTTGGTGCGGCCGACGGTGGCCGACCGGCCACCGGGCCGTGCGGCGGGCTCCGACGCCAACGGTCCCGTTCGCACCGGTGAGGTGGCTGCCGCCCCGGACCACCGGTCCTGGCCGGACGGCAGGTCCGGCGCCGACTGCGGGCCGGGAGGAGGCCGCGGGCCACGCACCTGCGGTGCGTCCCGGTGCCGAGACCGGACCGCGGCCCGGGGTCCGGACCCCGGGCCGACGTCCACGGACCGGAAGCAGACGGTGCCTGCGGCAGGCCCACAAGCCCGGGGCAAGGCCCGGCCCGGGCACAGGCCCGGTCCCGTCGGCCCGGTGCAGGCGCGGCCCCGCGGGCCAGGTGCAGGCCCGGCCCCGTCGGCTCGGCGCAGGCCTGGTCCTGCGGGCCAGGCGCAGGCCCAGTCCCGTGGGCCAGGCACAGGCCCAGTCCCGTTGGCCAGGCACAGGCCCGGCCCTGCGGGCCAGGCGCAGGCCCAGTCCCGTGGGCCGGGCGCAGGTCCGGTACGGAACCCAGGCCGCAGCCCCAGGCCGGGCCGACGGCCCACCCCTGGACCTGGGCCGCAGGCCCGACGCAGGTCCGGGCCGCAAGTCCGGGGGCGGGCGCCGCAGCCCCCCGGGGGCTGGCCCCCGACCCGGCGACCGGCCCGCAGGGCCGGGGCAGGGCCCGGGGCGGGCTCGGGCCGCAGGCCCGACGCCGGACCGGGCCGCAGGCCCGGGGCGGGGGCGGGCCCGAGGGGGTCCGGTGACACGCGCGGCCAGCGCCTAGGCTCGGCGGTAGACCGGCGGCCGTTTCTCCGCGAAGGCCCGCGCCCCCTCCTTCGCGTCGGCCGTCTCGAAGACCGGCCAGCCCCGCACGAGTTCGGCCGCCAGGCCCTCCGTCTCCGTCAGCTCGGCGGCCTCGTACACCGAGGCCTTCACCGCCTCCACGGCCAGCGGCCCGCACGCGTTGATCAGCTCCGCCGTTTCCAGCGCCGCGTCAAGGGCCGTCCCGTCCGGCACCACCCGCCCCACGAGCCCGATCCGCGCCGCCTCCTCGGCCGAGTACGGACGCCCCGTCAGCAGCATCTCCAGCGCGTGCGTCCGCGGGACCTGCCGGGGCAGCCGGACCGTGGAGCCGCCGATCGGGAACAGGCCCCGCCTGACCTCGAACAGCCCGAACGTGGCCCCGGCGCCCGCGACCCGGATATCGGTGCCCTGGAGGATCTCGGTGCCGCCCGCGACGCAGTGGCCCTCGACCGCCGCGATCACCGGCTTGCGCGGCCGGTGGTGGCGGAGCATCGCCTTCCAGTGCAGGTCGGGATCGGCCTTGAGGCGGTCCCGGTACTGCTCCCCCGCCATGCCCCCGCCGGCCAGCGCCTTGAGGTCCATGCCGGCGCAGAAGTCGCCGCCCGCGCCCGTCAGGACCACGGAGCGCACCGTGTCGTCCGCGTCGGCCTCCAGCCAGCCGTCGTACAGGCCCACGAGCAGGGGAAGCGAGAGCGCGTTCTTCGCCTCCGGCCTGTTCATGGTGAGCACCAGCGTGGCGCCGCGGCGTTCCACCGTCAGGTGTTCCGTCCCACCCATTGCCGTCCTCCCGTCTCAAGACCTAGAACAGGTTGCAGGAGGGCCGGGTGCAGTTCAATAGTTTTCTGACACCCAGTCAGATTTCTTGGCGTGCTCCCTTCCCACTTGGACCGGGCGGCGCTCTAATGACCGCCGAGCAGCCCAGCCGTGAGCACTTTCGGGTCAGGAGGAACGGTGGAGTACAACCTTGCCGACCTGTTCGAATCGGTCGTGGACGTGGTCCCGGACCGCGAGGCGCTGGTGTACGTCGACCACCCCGGGACCGGCGCCGAACGCCGCCTGACGTACGCGGAACTGGACGCGGCCGCGAACCGCGTCGGGCACCACCTGCTGGACAGCGGCCTGCGGCCCGGCGAGCACGTGGGGCTGCACCTCTACAACGGGATCGAATACCTGCAGACGGTACTGGCCTGCCTCAAGGCCCGCCTGGTGCCGGTGAACGTCAACTACCGGTACGTGGAGGAGGAGCTGGTCTACCTCTACAACGACGCCGACCTCGCCGCGCTCGTCTTCGAGGGCGAGTTCACCGGGCGGGTGGCGGCGGCGCTGCCGCAGACGACGAAGCTGCGCCACCTCGTCCGGGTGGGAGGGGCGCCCGCCGACGCGCCGGAGCCGGCGGTCCCGCCGGTCGCGTACGAGGACGCCGAGGCGGCCGGCTCCCCGGAGCGCGGCTTCCCCCGGCGCAGCCCCGACGACCTGTTCATCATCTACACCGGCGGCACGACCGGGATGCCCAAGGGCGTCATGTGGCGGGCCGAGGACCTGTTCTTCGCGGGGCTGTTCGGCGGGGAGCCGTCGGGCGAGCCGGTGAAGCGGCCGGAGGAACTGGCCGAGCGGGTCGCGGCGCGCGGTGCGGGGCTCACCTTCTTCCCCGCGCCCCCGCTGATGCACGGGACCTCCACCCTCACCTCGTTCATCGCCTTCAACTACGGCCAGCGGGTGGTGATCCACCGCAAGTACGCGCCCGAGGAGGTGCTGCGCACCATAGAGAAGGAGAAGGTGTCGAGCGTGTCGCTGGTCGGCGACGCGATGCTGCGGCCGCTGATCGACGCCCTGAACGGACCGCTCAGGGGGACGGACCTGTCCTCGCTGTTCAGCGTCTCCTCCTCCGGGGCGATCATGTCGGAGACCGTCCGCGCGGAGTTCCAGCGGCTGGTCCCGAACGTGCTGCTGCTGAACAACTTCGGCTCGTCCGAGTCCGGTTCCAACGGCAGGGCGACGGACGACTCGGGACCGCAGAAGGGGTTCCGCCTCCAGGTCAACGACCGTACGCAGGTGGTGGATCCGGTGACGCACGAGCCCGTGCCGGTCGGCGTTCCGGGCCGCCTCGCACAGCGCGGGCACGTACCGCTCGGCTACTACAACGACCCGGTGAAGACGGCGGAGACCTTCTTCCGCAAGGGCGCCGAACGCTGGGTGCTGCTCGGCGACATGGCGACGGTCGACGAGGAGGGCATCGTCACCGTGCTGGGACGCGGCTCGCAGTGCATCAACACCGGCGGGGAGAAGGTCTACCCGGAGGAGGTGGAGCAGGCCCTGAAGTCCCATCCGGACGTGTACGACGCCCTGGTGGCGGGCGTCCCGGACGCGACGTGGGGCAGCCACGTGGCAGCGGTGGTGCAGGTGCGGGAGGGGGCGCCGGAGCCGACGCTGGAGGAGATCCAGCGCCACTGCCGGACGCGGCTGGCCGGCTACAAGATCCCGCGCCAGCTGGTGATCACGCCCGCGGTGCAGCGCTCCCCGAGCGGCAAGGCGGACTACCGCTGGGCGAAGGCGGTGGCGACGGAGGCCGACGCGGGGACGGCCGGCTAGCCGGTACCGGCTAGGTCGTCTCTTCCGGATCATGCCTGACCCGCGCCGCCCGGCACCGCACCTCGCCGCGTTGGCGGAGCACCCGAGTACGTCCAGTACAAGGGCGCCCCGCCAACGCGCCGATGCACGGCACCGGACGACGCGGGCTTAACCGGCAAGATCCGAAAGAGACGACCTAGCCGTGCGCCGCGTGCCGGCGGGGGTCAGGCCCCGGCGGCCAGGAAGCGTTCCACCCGGGCCGCGAACCATCCGGCGTCGTCGAGCCACGGGAAGTGGGCCGCGCCCCGCTGGACGTCGGCGGTGCCGTGCGGCAGGAGGGCGGCGAGTGCGGCGGCGACGGCGGCGGTGGGGTAGCCGTCGAACTCCCCCGCCAGGACCAGCGCGTCGCCGTCGAACCGGCGGAGGGCCGCGCGCGTGGCGGGCGGGTCGAAGGCCCCGGGGCCGGCGAAGACGGCCGCGGCGGCCTGGTTGCGTTCGCCGTCGCTCGCGGCGAGGTGGGCGCGGGCCCGCTCGTCCCAGCGGCCGTAGGCGAGGACCATGGCCCGGCGCCGGTCCTCCGGAGAGGGGTCGGCACCGGCCGCCCACATCCGCTCGTAGGCGGCGATGGCCGTGTCGTACGGTTCCCGGCCCGCCCGGACCCGGACCGCCTCCAGGCTCTCCTGCGGGGTCGGCGCGAGGTCCACGGCCCAGGCCGTCGGGGTCACGAGGACCAGGCGGCGCACCCGCTCGGGGTGCGCGGCGGCGTACAGCAGGGCGAGGTTGCCGGCGGCGGAGTGGGCCAGCACGTCCATGCGGTCCAGGCCCAGGTGCAGGCGGAGCGCCTCGACGTCGGCGACCTGGTGGTCGACGCGGTACGTGGAACCGTCGGACGGCGTCGCGGAGTCGCCGGTGCCGCGCAGGTCGAGGAGGATGAGGCGGCGGCCGGCGGAGAGCCCGCCGAGGTCGCCCAGGTACCGGGAGGCCCGCATCGCGCCGCCGGGGAGGCAGACGAGCGGTTCGCCCTCGCCCTCGACGCGGTAGGCGAGTTCGGTTCCGTCATAGGTGGTGAATACAGGCATGTGGGCCATCAGATCAGACGATCACTCGTTCGAGTCATTGATTTCCCCGGCAGGGTCCGGCAATCTACCGAATGAACGTTCGGTTGGCCTTTGGCGGTACGACTCTCGGCGACGATGACGATGGCGATGAGGTGACGGCAATGACGGCGCGTGCGGGTCTCGAAGACCTCGGGGACCTCCAGGACGAAGGCGAGCGGCTGAGCCGCGACGAGCTGGCGGCGCTCCAGCTGAAACGGCTGCGGGCGACCCTGCACCGGGCCTACGACCGGGTGGCCTTCTACCGGCAGGCGTTCGACAAGGCGGGCGTCCATCCCGACGACTGCCGCTCGCTGGCCGACCTGTCCCTGTTCCCGCTCACCACCAAGGCGGACCTGCGGGACCAGTACCCCTTCGGCATGTTCGCCGTACCGCGCGCGGACGTCCGCCGCATCCACGCCTCCAGCGGCACCACGGGCCGCCCCACGGTGGTGGGCTACACCGACGGGGACCTGGCCACCTGGGCCGACGTCGTGGCCCGGTCGCTGCGCGCGGCCGGCGCCCGCCCCGGGCACATCGTGCACGTCGCGTACGGGTACGGCCTGTTCACCGGTGGCCTGGGCGCCCACTACGGGGCGGAGCGGCTGGGGTGCACGGTGGTCCCGGCCTCCGGGGGCATGACGGACCGCCAGGTCCGGCTGATCCAGGACTTCCGCCCCGAGGTCATCATGGTGACCCCCTCCTACATGCTCACCCTGCTGGACGAGATGGAGCGCCAGGGCATCGACCCGCGCAGCACCTCGCTGCGCACCGGGATCTTCGGCGCCGAGCCCTGGACCGAGGAGATGCGCCGGGAGATCGAGGACCGGCTGGACATCGACGCCGTGGACATATACGGCCTGTCCGAGGTGATCGGACCGGGCGTCGCCCAGGAGTTCGCCTCCCACAAGGACGGCCTGCACATCTGGGAGGACCACTTCTACCCCGAGGTCGTCGATCCGCTGACCGGGGCGGTACTGCCGGACGGGGAGCCCGGAGAACTGGTGTTCACCTCCCTCACCAAGGAGGCCATGCCGGTGGTCCGCTACCGCACCCGGGACCTGACGCGGCTGCTCCCGGGGACGGCCCGGCCGGCCTTCCGCCGGATGGAGAAGGTGACCGGCCGCAGCGACGACATGATCATCCTGCGCGGGGTGAACCTCTACCCGACCCAGATCGAGGAGATGCTCCTGCGCATCGAGGGCCTCGCCCCGCACTTCCAGCTGCGGCTGACCCGGGAGGGCCGGCTCGACGCCCTCACCGTACGGGTGGAGGCGCGCCGGGAGGCCGGTGACGACAGGCGGCGGGCGGCGGCCGCCGAGCTGGTGCGGGCGGTCAAGGAGTCCGTGGGGGTGTCCGTCGCCGTCGAGGTGGTGGAGCCGGAGAGCCTGGAACGCTCGGTCGGCAAGATCAAGCGGGTGAGGGACCCGCGGGAACCGCGCTCCTCCTGAGCGGCCCCGGTACACCGGCGGGCGGCCGAAACCACCCGTTCGGGCTCATTTCGGGGCCCGTTCCGGGAGCGGCCGACCGCGTCCGGGTAGGGCACCAGGTGTGACCTCGACCCTCCGGCGCCTCCACGACCGGCTCCTGGGCTCCCCGGCCGGGCTGGCCTGGAGCCGCGGCCGGGAGATCGAGCTGATGCACCGGGCCATGGGCTTCGCCGCCCTCGGCTTCCTCACCCTGGTGCCGCTGCTCGTCGTCGTGGCGGCGGCCGCTCCGGGCAGCGGCTCCAACTTCGGCCGCTGGCTGGGGCAGGCCCTCGGGGTGACGGCGTCCTCCCGGGCCCGGGTCGAGATGCTGTTCGGGGCGGCGGACGTGGCGCTGGAGCGGACCACCGCCTTCGGCCTCGCGGCCCTCGCGGTGTTCGGACTGACCTTCGGCTCCGCCGTGCAGACCGGCTACGAGAAGGTCTGGGACCTCCCCACGGCCCGTTGGCACACCATGTGGCGGCACGTCGTGTGGCTGGCCCTGCTGGTCTGCTACCTCGGGCTGCTGGTGTGGATCCCCGCCCCGTCCGACAGCGTGGCCGGGACCGTGGTGGGCACCGTCAGCGACACCGTCGGCACCTGCCTGTTCTTCTGGAGCTCCGGGCGGCTCCTGCTGGGCGGCCGGGTCCGCTGGCGGGCGCTGCTGCCCGGCGCGGTGGCGACGAGCCTCGGGCTGCTGGGCCTGCGGGTCTTCTCGCAGCTGGTGTTCTCCCCGCTGATCGCCTCGAACGCCGTCACGTACGGCCCCTTCGGAACGCTGCTGGTCGTCCAGTCCTGGCTCGTCGGCGTCGGCTTCGTGGTCTACGGCGGGGCCATGGTCGGCCGCCTCGTCCACGAGCACCTGACGCTGCGCCGGCTGCGTGCCGGCGGGGTCCTGCCGCCCGCACCCGGGCACGGGCATGCCGGCGGTCCGGGGCCGGGGTGACCGGCCGGCGGTGCCTCAGCCGGTGCCGAACCGGTCGCGGAGTTCCCGCTTGAGGATCTTGCCGCTGGCATTGCGCGGCAGGGCGTCCACGAACAGCACCCGCTTGGGCGCCTTGAAGTGGGCGAGCCGCTCCCGGGCGTGGGCCATCAGCTCCGCCTCGGTGACCTCCCCGCGGGGCACGACCACCGCCGTGACGGCCTCGATCCACCGCTCGTCGGGCAGTCCGACGACGGCCGTCTCGGCCACCCCCGGATGGGTGTACAGCACGTCCTCCACCTGCCGGGAGGCGACGAGCACCCCGCCCGAGTTGATGACGTCCTTCACCCGGTCGACCACGGTGAAGTACCCGTCGGCATCCCGTACCGCGAGGTCGCCGGAGCGGAACCAGCCGTCCCGGAAGGCCTTCCGGGTGGCCTCGGGGTCGTTCCAGTAGCCCAGGCAGAGCTGCGGGGACCGGTAGACGACCTCGCCCGCGGTGCCGTCGGGCACGTCCGCGCCCGCCTCGTCCACGACCCGGGCCTCCACGTGCCGCACGGGCCGCCCGCAGGAGTCCATCCGCCCCTCGTGCTCCGCGGGCCCCAGGACGGTGGCCAGCGGACCGATCTCGCTCTGCCCGAAGCAGTTGTAGAAGCCCAGCCCCGGGAGCCGGGCCCGCAGCCGTTCCAGGACCGGAACGGGCATCACCGAGGCCCCGTAGTACGCCTTGCGCAGGGCGCCGAGCTCACGCCGCCCGAACTCCGGGTGGTTGGCCAGCGCGATCCACACCGTGGGCGGCGCGAAGAGGCTGTCCGCCCGGCCGGCCTCCACCAGGTCGAAGACCTCCTCGGCGACCGGCGCGTCCAGGACCGTGTTGGACGCGCCGACCGCCAGGTAGGGCAGCAGGAAGACGTGCATCTGCGCCGAGTGGTAGAGCGGCAGCGAGTGCAGCGGCCGGTCGGCCTCCCCCAGGTCCAGGGCCTCGATCGCGCTCTCGTACTCGTGCGCCAGCGCCCGGTGGGTCATCATCGCGCCCTTGGGCAGGGCCGTGGTGCCCGAGGTGTAGAGCAGCTGCACCACGGCGTCCGGATCCCCTGCGGGCTCGTAGGCCAGCGGCCCGGCCAGCTCCGACAGGAAGGAACCCGGCGCGTCGCGCAGCGCCCGTACGGGCCGTCCCGCGGGGACCCGCGCGATCAGGTCCGGGTCGGCGAGGACCAGGGCGCCGGCGCAGTCGTCGAGGATGTGCGCGAGGTCCTCGCCGGTGAGGTTCTGGTTGACCGGGACGTGGGTGAGCCCGGCCCGGGCGCAGGCGAGGAAGGCGATGAGGTAGGCGTCGGAGTTGTGGGCGAAGGCCGCCACCCGGTCGCCCGCGGCCAGCCCGTACCGCTGCCGCAGCACGGCGGCGCCGGTGGAGACGGCCGCGTCGAGTTCCCCGTACGTCCAGCTCCGCTCCCGGTAGCGCAGGGCGACCCGGTCGGGTACCCGCCGCGCGCTGTCCCGTACGAGCCCGTCGACCGTCTGGTGCCGCACTGCCGTCATGGCCGCGATCCTCGCCCCGCCCCGCCCGCAGGTCAATATCGCCGCACCGGGCGCTCCGGCCCTACGGGCTGACGGCGAGGAAGAGGTAGGCGGCCAGCAGGACCAGGTGGACGCCGCCCTGGAGGAGGGTGGCGCGGCCCGGGACGATCGTCAGGGCGCCGACCACCACGGTCAGGGCGAGCAGCACCATGTGGAGCGGTGCCAGGCCCAGCAGCAGCGGCCCGGTCAGCCAGATCGAGGCGAGGGCGATGGCCGGGATGGTCAGGCCGATGCTGGCGATGGCGGAGCCGTAGGCGAGGTTGAGGCTGGTCTGGACGCGGTTGCGGCGGGCAGCCCGGACGGCGGCCAGGGTCTCGGGGGCCAGGACGAGCAGGGCGATGATCACGCCGACGACGGCGTGCGGCAGTCCGGCGTCGGAGACGCCCTTCTCGATGGTCGGGGAGACGGCCTTGGCGTTGCCGACGACCGCGACGAGGGCGACCAGGAGCAGGCCGAGGCTGACGAGGGCGGCACGGGCGGTGGGCGGTTCGGCGTGGTCGTCGTCGCCGTTGCCGGATCCGGGGCCGGTGGTCCCGGTGTCCACGGGCAGGAAGTAGTCCCGGTGGCGGACCGTCTGGACGGCGACGAACAGCCCGTAGAGGGCCAGGGAGGTGACGGCGGCGAAGGTCAGCTGGGCGGAGGAGAACTCGGGGCCGGGCTTGCTGGTGGTGAAGGTCGGCAGCACCAGGCTCAGCACGGCGAGGGTCGCCACGGTGGCCAGGGCTGCTCCGGAGCCTTCGGCGTTGAAGACGGCGACCCGGTTGCGCAGGGCGCCCACGAGCAGGGACAGGCCGACGATGCCGTTGCAGGTGATCATGACGGCGGCGAAGACGGTGTCCCGGGCGAGCGAGGCGGTCTTGTCGCCGCCATCGGCCATCAGGGTGACGATCAGGGCCACTTCGATGACGGTGACGGCGACGGCGAGGACCAGCGAGCCGAAGGGTTCGCCGACCCGGTGGGCGACGACCTCGGCGTGGTGCACGGCGGCGAGGACCGCCCCCGCGAGGCAGAGGGCGACCAGGGCCACGGCGAATCCGGGCAGGTCGCGTCCCCAGCTGAGGACGAGCGCGACCAGCGCCACCACGGGGACCAGGAGGGTCCAGTCGGTCAGGGGGGATCTGCGCGTTGCCGTACTCATGCCAGCCAAGTTGCCAGAACTGGCGGCCGGGTGCGCCGTGGGGCGCGCATCCGGAGCCCTGGAGTGGTACTTCTCACGAAATATGCGGGTCTTGCGGACATCGGGGCCCGGTCCCGGCCGAGGGCGGCCGGGACCGGGCCCGTGCCGTCACACGGCGCGCTCGCGGCCCTCCCAGTAGGGGTCGCGCAGTCGGCGCTTGTAGAGCTTGCCGTTGGGGTCGCGGGGCATCGTCTCGACGAAGTCGACCGACTTCGGCCGCTTGTAGCCGGCCAGCCGGCGTTCGCAGTGGTGCAGGATCTCGGCGGCCAGCGCCTCGCCCGCCTCGAAGCCGTCGGCGGGTTCGATGACGGCCTTGACCTCCTCGCCCCAGGATTCGTGGGGGATGCCGAAGGCGGCGGCGTCGGCGACGGCCGGGTGGGTGAGCAGGGCGGACTCGATCTCGGCCGGGTAGATGTTCACCCCGCCCGAGATGATCATGTCGATCTTGCGGTCGCGGAGGAAGAGGTAGCCCTCCTCGTCGAGCAGTCCGAGGTCGCCGACGGTGAAGAAGTCCCCGATGCGGTTCTTGCGAGTCTTGCCCTCGTCCTTGTGGTAGCTGAAGCCGCCGGTGTTCATCTTGATGTAGACGGTGCCGAGCTCCCCGGCGGGGAGCCGGTTGCCGTCGTCGTCGTGGACGGCGAGCTCGCTGATCGGCCAGGCCTTGCCGACCGTGCCCGGCTTCTTCAGCCAGTCCTCGGCGGTGGCGAAGGCCCCGCCGCCCTCGCTGGCCGCGTAGTACTCCTCCACGCACCGGCCCCACCAGTCGATCATCGCCCGTTTGACGTGGTCGGGGCAGGGGGCGGCGCCGTGGATCGCGTGCTGCATCGAGGAGACGTCGTAGGCGTCCTTCGTCTCCTGCGGGAGGGCGAGGAGGCGGTGGAACTGGGTGGGGACCATGTGCGTGTGGGTGCAGGCGTGGCGGTCGATCAGGCGCAGCATCTCCTCCGGACCCCACTTGTCCATCAGCACCAGCGGGTGCCCGATGTGCAGGGAGGCGCCCGCGAACTGGAGCACGGCCGTGTGGTAGAGCGGCGAGCAGACCAGGTGGACGTTGCCGTCGGCGGGGCGGATGCCGAAGATGCCGAGGAACCCGCCGAGGTACGTCTCCTCCGGGAGCTTGCCGGGCAGCGGGCGGCGGATGCCGCGGGGTCGGCCGGTGGTGCCGGAGGTGTAGTTCATGACCCAGCCGAGGGTGCGGTCGGCGGGCGGTTCGCCGCTCTGCCCGTCGAGGAGTGCGGCGTACGGCCGGAAGCCGGGGACCGCGCCGACGGCGTAGCGCCGGCCGGGGTCGAGTCCGGCCTCCTCGGCGGCGGCGGTCGCCGCTTCGGCGAAGCGCTCGTGGGCGATGAGGACCTTGGCGCCGGAGTCGGAGACGATCCAGGCGATCTCGGGGCCGACGAGGTGGTGGTTGACGGGGACCAGGTAGAAGCCCGCCTGGGAGGCAGCGAGGTAGGCGGTGAAGAACTCGACGCCGTTGGGCAGGACGACGGCGAAGGCGTCCCCCTCCTCCAGCCCGGCGGCCCGCAGGCCGTGCACGAGGCGGTTGGCTTCGGCGTGCAGCCGGCCTGCGGACCATTCCTCGCCCGCGGGGGTGACGAGGACGGTGCGGGCGGGGTCTGCGGCGGCCTGTGCCCAGAATCCGTTGGGCAGCGCTTGGGTGTCGGTCATGCTGCTTCTCACTCCTCGGGCCTCAGGACCGGCCGGCGATGCGGTTGATGCGGTCGATGGCGCGTTCGAAGCCGCCGGTGAGCTCGTCGAAGACGGCCCGGACGCTGCGCTCGCTGTTCATCCGGCCGACGATCTGGCCCACGGGGGTGCCGAGCAGCGGCTGGACCTCGTACTTCTGGATCCGGGAGACGGCCTCGGCGACGAGCAGGCCCTGGAGCGGCATGGGGAGGGCGCCGGGCCCCTCCGGGTCGTCCCAGGCGTCGGTCCACTCGGTGCGCAGCTGGCGGGCGGGTTTGCCGGTGAGGGCGCGGGAGCGGACGGTGTCCCCGGAGCCGGCGGCGAGGAGCTTCTCGGTGAGGGCGCGGGAGTGCAGGTCGGCCTCGGTGGTGGTGAGCCAGAGCGAGCCGAGCCAGACGCCCTGGGCGCCGAGGGCGAGTCCGGCGGCGATCTGCTCTCCGCTGCCGATGCCGCCGGCGGCGAGGACGGGGAGCGGGGCGACGGCCTCGGCAATCTCGGGGACCAGCACCATCGTGGCGATGTCGCCGGTGTGGCCGCCCGCCTCGTAGCCCTGGGCGACGACGATGTCGATGCCGGCCTCGGCGTGCCGCCGGGCGTGCTTGGCGCTGCCGGCGAGGGCTGCGACGAGGACGCCGTTGTCGTGGGCGCGGGCGATGACGTCGGCGGGCGGGGAACCGAGGGCGTTCGCCAGGAGTTTGACGGGGTAGTCGAAGGCGACGTCGAGCTGGTCCCGGGCCACCCGCTCCATCCAGCCGGTGATCCGCCAGCCGGAGGCCTCGCCCTCGGCGAGTTCGGGTACGTGGTGCTTGGCGAGGGTGTCGCGGACGAAGGCGCGGTGTCCGGCGGGGATCATCGCCTCGATGTCGGCCTCGCTGACGCCGTCGACGGCCTTCTTGGCGGGCATGACGACGTCGAGCCCGTACGGCTTGCCGCCGGTGTGCTCCTGCATCCAGTCGAGGTCGCGCCGGAGGTCGTCGGGAGCGGTGTAGCGGACGGCGCCGAGGACGCCGAACCCGCCCGCGCGGGTGATGGCCGCGGCCACCGCCGGGAAGGGCGTGAAGCCGAAGATGGCGTGCTCGACTCCCAGTTTCTTGCTCAGCTCCGTCTCCATGGCGGTGAGGATGCCGCAGGGCGGCGGCCGAGGGAAGAGGTTTTCTGATGCGGTGTCAGATTCTTCCGGGCGGGCCGGTGCGGAGGGTCCCGGGCGGGCGGGCAGATACCCAGTAGCGTGCGGAGCGCCTGCGGCGGGCCGGGCGGGGTGCGGGGCTCCCCCGGGCGGGAACGTCCGCGGCCCGACGCCCGGACCGGTCCGGGCGCGGCACCGCGGTCCCGGCGGCAGGCGACGGCGGACGACGGGCAGTTCGGGTCGGACAGGAGGGCCGGTCATGGTGGAGGCGACGGGGGCGGAGACGGGCGCGGACGGACCCGGGGGTGACGGCCGGGCCCCGGGCGCGACAGGGGGCGGGGCGGTAGCCCGGGCCGGGGCACGGGGCAGGGCCGGGGCAGAAGCCGGAGACGGGGCAGGAGTCGGGGCGGAGGCCCGAGACGGGGCGGAGGCCGGAGGCGGGGCAGGGGCGGCCGGCGGGGGGTTGAGTCGGAGGCGGCTCGGGGCGCGGTTGCTGGCGTTGGGCGGGGTGCTCGTGCTGCACGCGGCGCTGCCGGGGCCGTCCGTCGGCGCGGCCGAGCGGCGGGCCCTCCAGGGGCTGCGGCTGCGGTACGGGTCGGCACGGCAGGCCGGGCTGCTGGAGCGGCACCTGGAGGGGGTCGCGGAGGAGGCCCGGCGCTTCCTCGGCCCCTCCCCCGAGCACCCGTACTACGCCGGGGCCGTGGTGCTGGCGGGGCGCGGCCGGACGGTCGCCCTGCACCGGGCGATGGGGTACGCGGTGCGGTACGCGGACTACGACGGCCGCACCGACCGGCCGGCGGAGTTCCCGGCGGCCGAGCGGATCGCGGCGGCCGAGGACACCGTCTTCGACCTGGCCTCCCTCAGCAAGCTGTTCACCTCCATCCTGGCGGTGCAGCAGATGGAGCGGGGCCGGCTGGAGCTGGAGGCGCCGGTGGACCGGTACCTCCCGGAGTTCACCGGGGGCGGCAAGGAGGACGTCACGGTCCGCCAGCTGCTCACGCACACCTCGGGGCTGCGCTCGTGGGCGCCGTTCTACCAGGAGTCCACCCGGGAGGGGCAGTTGAGGCTGCTGTGGTCGGTGCGGCCACAGGACACCCCGGGGACGGTCTACCGGTACTCGGACCTGAACCTGATCGCGCTCCAGCTGCTCCTGGAACGGATCACCGGCCGCACTTTGGATGTCCTGCTCCGCGACGAGATCACCGCTCCGCTCGGGATGCACCGCACCCGGTACAACCCGCCGCTCTCCTGGCGCCGGATCACCGCCGCCACCGAGGTGCAGCGACCGCCCTGGTCGGGCCTGGACCGGGGGCTGGTGTGGGGCGCGGTCCACGACGAGAACGCGTACGCCCTCGGCGGGGTGGCGGGCCACGCGGGGGTGTTCGGCACCGCCTGGGACCTCGCGGTCCTCTCCCGCGCCCTGCTCGACGGCGGGGTCTACGCAGGCAGGCGCATCCTGCGCCCCGCCTCCGTCGAACTGCTCTTCACCGACTACAACACCGCCTTCCCCGGCGACGACCACGGCCTCGGCTTCGAGCTCTACCAGCACTGGTACATGGGCGCCCTGGCCACCCCGCACTCCGCCGGGCACACCGGCTTCACCGGCACCTCCCTGGTGCTGGACCCCTCCACCGACTCCTTCCTGGTCCTGCTCGGCAACTCCGTCCACCCGGTGCGGACCTGGCGGGCCGGCAGCGCGCCCCGGGTCGCCACCGGCAACCGCTTCGCCCGGGCCGTGCCGGTCCGTACGAAGCACGGCGGGGCGGCCTGGTTCTCCGGCATGGAGACCGGCGGCTCGGGCACCCTCACCCTGCCCCCGCTGACCCCGGCGACGGCGCGCGCCCGGCTGCGCTGCGCGGTGTGGTGGGACACGGTGCCCGGCGCGGGCGCCTTCCACCTGGAGGCCTCCGCGGACGGGAGCACCTGGGAGCCGGTCCCCTTCAGCACGGTGCGCAGTACCGGCGGTGCCCCCGAGGAGTGGCCGGCGGGCTCGGCCGGGGGCTGGTCGGGCCGCATCTGGCACCGTCTCGAAGCCCCGCTGCCCGCCTGGTCGGCCGGCCGCGAGGTCCGGCTCCGCTTCCGCCACGCGTCGACCGGGCGGTACGTGGGGCGCGGGGTGTACGTGGACGTGCTGCGCGTCGCCGAGCCGGCCCGGCTGCTCTTCTCGGAGGACCGGCCGGCGGACGCGTCCCGCATCGAGGCCGCGGGCTGGACCCGCTCGGCGGACTGACGGGCCCCCGGATCAGGGGTCCGCCAGTCCGCCACTCCACCGGTCCACCGGTCCGTCAGCCCGCCAGCCGTGCGCGCAGCTCCTCCAGGTCGGCCAGGAACCAGGTCTGGCGGCCGCGGTTGCACTCGCGGACGAAGTCCCGCAGGGCCTCGCTGCCGTCGGTGTGGCGGGAGATGTCGCCGAGGACGACGAGGCCCACGCGGTAGTTGACGAACTTCTGGACGATGTCCCCGGCGATCCGGGTGCGCAGCCGGAAGAAGTCCTCGCCGAACCGCCCGGCCGGCACGACCACCCACCGGGCGCCCTGCCAGGCGGCGTTGCCCACCAGGTCCATGACGTCCCCTTCGCCCCCGATGCACTCGCCGTCGGGGTCGCACATCAGAACGGGCACGTCGTGGATGGTCTGCAGGATGCTCATACGGGCCGAGGCTAGATCCCGGTGGCGGTGCGGTCGAGGCGTTTTCCGGCAGGGCGGGCCGGGGCGCCGGGCGCCGGGGCCCGAGGTGGCGCCGACGACGGCTCCGCCGCCGCCGGTCGTCCGGGTGGCCGGGCCCTCCGGGGTGGGACGCCCCGTCCCGGTCCCTAGGGCATCGAGCGGCGGTCCCGGTAGAGGTCGCGGAGGAGGGCGATCTCGGCGCCGTGGTGGAGGACCTCCTGGTTGACCCACCAGGCGATGTCCACGAACGGCTCCTCCGCGTCGCTGCCGTGCGGGTAGGTGCAGTAGCCGACGGTGTCGAGTGCGGCCTCGTCGACGGCGAGCAGGGCCCCGCGCCAGGCGTCGGCGGCCTTGGCGAAGGCGGCCACGGCACCGGCGGCGTCGCCGGTGACGGGGTGGTCGTCGCGGGTGAGGCTGCGGCTGCCGGCCGTGTGGTCGGCGCGCAGCGTCAGCATCTCCGTGAGGTGGCTCAGCCGCCAGGCCAGGGTGGTGAAGGGCGGCGGCCAGGGGTGCGGGTAGGAGGCGGCGTCGCGGCCCCACTCGCCGGTGCGGGCGCCGGCCAGCAGGGTCGCGCGCGGGCCCGGGCCCTGCGTGCGGCGCCGGACGGACCAGCAGTCCGCCACCGGCTCCCAGAGGTACTCCTCGTCGGTCAGGGGCGGTACGCGGGTGTCCGTGCCGTCCCCGCTGTCCGTCACGGGGCCGTCCAGCCGGGTGGACAGCCGGGTGGCCGCGAACTCGAACTGCCGGAGCAGCGGGGCGAGACGGGGCGGGTGGCTCACTGCCCGTCCCGGATCAGGCAGAAGGGGTGGCCCGCCGGGTCGGCGTAGACGCGCCAGCCCTCGGCGTCGCGGGAGTCGTCGAGCAGGGCGGCGCCGAGGGCGAGGACCTGCTCCTGGGCGCGGTCGAGGTCGGCCACGGCGAGGTCCAGGTGGGCCTGCTGGGGGTGGGCCGGGTCGGGCCACTTCGGCGGGCGGTGGTCGGTGACCTGCTGGAAGCAGAGGACGGCCCCGGAGGGGGTGTGCAGGGTGGCCCAGTGCGCGTCCAGAGTCCAGCGCCGGTCCGGGCGGTTGACCTCGCCTCCTAGCAACTGCCCGTAGAACTCGGCGAGTTCGAGTGGCTGCGGACAGTCGAGCACCACGCACTGCAGTTCGGCGATCATGCCGGGATCCTAGGCGGGAGCGAGCGCGGCGTCGAGCATCCGGCGGGCGGCCGCGGTCAGTTCGGCCCGGTCGGGGGCGGGCCGGGAGTGGGCGAGGGCGCCCGCCAGGCGGTCGTAGAGCAGGCCGTCCGTCCAGGCGGCCAGGAGTTCGGCGGACTCCGCAGGCCGGGGCGCGCCGAGGGCGGCGAGGACCGCGGCGGCGCGGGCGCGGGCGGCCAGGCCGGCTTCCCGGAGCGCCGGTTCCAGTTCCGGGTTCCGGGCGGCCTCCAGGCTGAGTTCGAAGCGGGCCAGCTGCCGTTCGCGCCCGCGCGTCAGCCACTCGTGCAGCAGCACCCCGAGCATCCGCGCGGCGGCCTCCCGGTCCGCCGGGGCCGCCGTCGGGCCGCCGTCGGGCCCGGCGGCCGCGCCGTCGGGTCCGCCGGGAGCGGGGAGGTCGCCGAGGTCCAGTTCGGCGAGGCGCCGGTAGCAGGCGCCGATGAGCGCGGTCCGCGTGCGGAAGTAGTACGAGGTACTGCCCGCCGGGAGCGCGGCGGCGCCGTCGACGGCCCGGTGGGTGAGGCCCCGCAGTCCGCTCGCGGCGACGAGGGCGATGGCGGTGTCCGCGATCAGCGTGCGGCGGTCCGCGGCGGGGGGCGGGGTTTCCGGGGTGGACATGCCCCCACTCTACAGCTGTAGAGTGCAGAGCAGGCCCTCTACATCTGTAGAGGGTCTCCGCGGACGCCAGGAGGCCGTGCCATGCCCGAAACCCAGCGCCACGCCGTCGTCGCCGGTGCCGGGATCGGCGGTCTGACCGCCGCCCTGGCCCTGCACCGCCAGGGGTGGCGGGTCACGGTGTGCGAGCGGGCGGACGCTCCCACCGCCGTCGGCGCGGGCATCGTGCTGGCCCCCAACGCCCTGCGGGCCTACGACGCCATCGGCTTCGACGCCACCCGCGCGGCCGGCCGCGCCGTACCGGCCTCGATGGGCATCCGCCGCCCCGGCGGCACCCGGCTGGCCCGCGCCGACACCGCCGCGCTCGCCGCCCGCCACGGGCGGCCCCCGCTCGCCGTGCACCGCGCGGACCTCACCGCCGCACTGGCGGCGGCCCTGCCCGGGGGCGCCCTGGTGTACGGGGCCGAGGTCACCGCCGTCGACGAGGACGGCGGCCGCACGGTGGTCCGTACCGCCGCCGGGGACCTCGCCGCCGACGCCGTGGTCGCCGCCGACGGCATCCACAGCCCGCTGCGCCGCCGCCGCTTCCCGGACCACCCGGGCCTGCACTACAGCGGGGAGACCGCCTGGCGGACCGTGCTGCCGTCCGGTCCGGCGGCCGAGGCGGCCGAGACCTGGGGCCGGGGCGAGCGCTTCGGCACGGTCCCGCTCGCCGACGGGCGGGTCTACCTGTACGCCACCGCCGTCGTCCCCGAGGGGTACCGGCCCGCGGACGTCCGCGCCGAGCTGCTGCGCCGGTTCGGCACCTGGCACGACCCGGTCCCCGCCCTGCTGGACCGGATCGACCCGGAGCAGGTGCTCCAGCACGACCTGTACGACCTGGCCGGCCCGCTCCCCCGGCTGCACGACGGGCGCACCGCGTGGATCGGGGACGCCGCGCACGCCATGACGCCCAACCTCGGCCAGGGCGGCTGCCAGGCCGTCGAGGACGCCGTCGTCCTGGCCCACCTGCTCCGCGGCCCGGACGTGCCGGCCGCCCTCGCCGCCTACACCCGGGCCCGGCTCGCCCGCACCGACGCCATCCGGGTCCGGGCCCGGCGGATGGGCCGCCTCGCCGCCCTGACCCACCCGCTGGCCGTGGCCGCCCGCGACCTCGCCTTCCGGGCCACCCCCGCGAGCGCCACGCGGCGCGCGCTGGACGACCTCTTCGACGGATTCACCCTTCCGGCCGAACCGGCAGGGAATGCGGTCCGCGGCCCGGGGCGTTGAGGCCGGTCATCGACGTTGTTGACCGCTACGCACGAAGGCAGGCCGAGATGACGACCGACATCGACTGGGAGCACCCCGCCGACCCCAAGCCGGGGAGCTGGCAGCTGGACCACGTCAGGCAGTACGTGGAGTCCGGCGGCACCGAGGGCCAGTTCTGGCGGGGCACGCAGACGCTGCTGCTGACCACGGTGGGCCGGGTCTCCGGCAAGCCGGTCCGCACCCCCCTGATCTACGGCGAGGCGGAGGGCCGCTACCTGGTCGTCGCCTCCAAGGGCGGGGACGCGGAGCACCCGCTCTGGTACCGGAACCTGAGCGCCCGCCCCGACGTCCGCATCCAGGTCGGCCCGCAGGTCCTCCAGGGCACCGCCCGCACCGCGACCGCCGAGGAGCGGAAGGCGTACTGGCCGGTGATGGTGGGGCACTGGCCGGCGTACGACGAGTACCAGGCGAAGACGGACCGCGAGATCCCGGTCGTGGTCATCGAGCCCGTCTGACGGGGGCGGCGGTTCAGCCCCGCTCCAGGACCGCCATCGCCGCGTTGTGCCCCGGGATCCCGCTGACCCCGCCGCCGCGGACCGCCCCCGCACCGCACAGCAGGACGTTGCGGTGGGCGGTCTCCACGCCCCAGCGCCCCGCCTCCGGCCCGTCCGCGTACGGCCAGGACAGGTCCCGGTGGAAGATGTGCCCGCCGGGCAGCCGCAGTTCGCGCTCCAGGTCCGGCGGGGTCTTGGCCTCGATGCAGGGGCGGCCGTCCCCGTCGAAGGCCAGGCAGTCGGTGAGCGGCTCGGCCAGGTGGGCGTCCAGCTGGGCCAGGGTGGCGGTCAGCAGCACCTCGCGGGCCTGCCGGTTGTCCTTCTCGAACAGCCGGGCCGGGGTGTGCAGCCCGAAGAGGGTGAGCGTCTGGTAGCCCTGCCCGGCGAGCTCGGGCCCCAGGATCGAGGGGTCGGCCAGCGAGTGGCAGTAGATCTCCGAGGGCGGGACGGAGGGCAGTTCCCCGGCGGCCGCCTCGCCGTGGGCGCGGCGGAGCTGCTCGTAGCCCTCGGCGATGTGGAAGGTGCCGCCGAAGGCCTCGCGGGGGTCGACGGAGGCGTCGCGCAGCCGGGGCAGCCGGCTCAGCAGCATGTTGACCTTGAACTGGGCCCCCTCGGGGGCCGGGCCGCCGTCGCCGGGGGCCTCGCCGAGGAGTTCGGCCAGGGCCTGCGGAGAGGCGTTGACGAGGACGTTCCGCCCGACGACGGCGCCCTCGCCCGTCGCGGTGCGGAAGGCGACCTCGGCGGGGGCGGTGCCGTCGGTGTGGATGCGCAGCGCCTCGTGGCCGGTGGCGATCTCCGCGCCGGCCGCCCGGGCGGCCCCGGCGAGGGCGTCGGTGAGGGCCCCCATGCCGCCGACGGGCACGTCCCAGTCCCCGGTGCCGCCGCCGATCACGTGGTAGAGGAAGCAGCGGTTCTGTACGAGCGAGGGGTCGTCCGCGTCGGCGAAGGTGCCGATGAGCCCGTCGGTGAGGACCACGCCCCGGACCAGGTCGTCGGCGAAGTGCCGCTCCACCGCCCGGCCGAGGGGCTCCTCGAACAGCATCCGCCAGGCCGCCTCGTCGTCGATCCGGGCCCGCAGTGCGGCACGGGTGGGCAGCGGTTCGGTGAGGGTGGGGAAGACCTTGCGGGCCAGTCGGCCGGTGGTGCCGTAGAACTCCCGCCAGGCCTCGTACTCCCGGTCGGATCCGGTCAGTTCCGCGAAGGACTCCCGGGTGCGGTCCTCGCCGCCGCCGACGAGGAGTCCGCCGGGGCGGCCGCCGCGGTCGTAGGGGGTGTACGAGGAGACGGTGCGCCGCCGCACCTCGAACCGCAGCCCCAGATCGCGGACGATCTTCGCGGGGAGCAGCGAGACGAGGTAGGAGTAGCGCGAGAGCCGGGCGTCGACCCCGGCGAAGGGCCGGGTGGAGACGGCGGCGCCACCGGTGTGGCCGAGCCGTTCGAGGACCAGTACCGAGCGGCCGGCCCGGGCCAGGTAGGCGGCGGCGACGAGGCCGTTGTGGCCGCCTCCCACGATCACCGCGTCGTACACGTCCTGCGCGAAGCCCCGGGAGCCTGAGTTGGCGGTCATGGCTCTTGGTAGCACACCTGGCCGAGCCGCTCCAGACAGTGCGCCTCGTCGGCGTGGGCGAGCACCGTGTCGGGGTGCTCGTCGCCGAGGGAGCGTTCGCGGATGCCGGACAGGTCCCGGTATATGGGCAGCGCCTCGTCCCAGCGGCCGAGCCGGCCGAGGCCGACGGCGAGTTCCCGGCGGCTGACCAGGGTGTCGGGGTGTTCGGCGCCGAGGGCCTTGGCGCGGAGCCGGCCGACCTCGCGGGCCTCGGCGACGGCCTCCTCCCAGCGTTCGAGGCGGCCCAGGTTGACGCCGAGGACGTGCCGGGCGCGCAGGGTCTCCGGGTCGCAGGCGCCGTAGGCCCGGGTGCGGTCGCGGACCAGGGACCGGAACAGGTCGAGGGCTTCGGCGGCGCGGCCGGTGCGGCCCAGGGCGATGCCGGTCTCGTAGCGGGCGGCGAGGGCGTCGGGGTGGTCGCGGCCGAGTACGCGGTCCCGGGCGGCGGCGACCTGGCGGAAGCCGGCCAGCGCCTCCGGCCAGCGGCCGAGCCGGCCCAGGGAGTACGCGGCCTCGTACCGGCTCTGCAGGGTGTCGGCGTGCTCGGCGCCGAGCACGGCGGCGCGGTCCGCGGCCACCGCGGCGGCGGTGGAGTGCGCCTCGGCGTGCCGGCCGAGGGCGCTGAGCGCGCAGGCCAGGCTGTGGCGGCAGCGCAGGGTGTCGGGGTGCAGCGCGCCGGTGGTGCGGACGCGGGCGGCGAGGACGGCGCGGTACATCTCGTACGCCTCTCCGTGCCGGCCCAGCCGTCCCAGTTCGTACGCCTCCTCCTGGCGGGCGGCGAGGGTCTCGGCGTGGTCGGCGCCGAGCACCCGGGCCCGGCCCTGGGCGACGGCGACGTACACGGCGAGGGCCTCCTCGGGCCGGCCGGCCCGGCTGAGGGCGAACGCGCGGGTGTGCCCGGCGGCGAGCTCGTCGGGCTCGCCGGCGGCCGGGGTGCCCAGGGCCAGCCCGTAGGCGGCGGTGAGCCGGGGGTCCTCGGCGGGGGCGGGCCGGGTGATGTGGTGTCCGCCGGTGGCGGGGAAGGAACCGGAGCCTGCGGCCGGGCGGGCCGCCGTCCAGGAGCCGGTGAGCAGGGCCCATTCCCCGCTGGCGGGGCGGGCGTCCACACCGGCCTTGCGCCCGGCGGTCATCCCCTCGGCCCAGGCCGGCAGCGGGGGCTGCGCGGCGGGCCGCCCGCCGGGGCCGAACCGGGCCTCGACCAGGCGCCGGTGCAGGTGGCGGGCGTCGCCGGGCCGGTCCTCGGGGCGCTTGGCCAGCAGGTCCAGCACGAGCCGCTCGAAGTAGCCCGGCAGCTCGGGCCGGTGGTCGCGCGGCGGCAGGGGCGCGGTGTCGCGGTGGCCGACCAGCACGGACCAGGAGTCGCCGTCGAAGGGCGGGGCCCCGGTCGCGATCTCGTAGAGGACGCAGCCGAGGGAGTAGAGGTCGCTGCGGTGGTCGACCTCGCCGCCCGCGATCTGCTCGGGCGACATGTAGTGCGGGGTGCCCATGGCCATGCCGCCGCCGGTCAGCTTGGCGGTGAAGCCGATGTCGTGGGCGAGGCGGGCGATGCCGAAGTCGCAGATCTTCACCGTTCCGTCGGTGAGCCGCATGATGTTGGCGGGCTTGAGGTCCCGGTGGACCACGCCCTGGTCGTGGGTGTAGCCGAGGGCGGCGGCGATCTGCTCCGCGATGTCGAGGACCACGTCGACCGGGAGCGGGCGCGCCTCGTTCTCCTCCATGAGCTGGCTGAGGTTGCGGCCCTCCAGGAGCTCCATGACCAGGTAGAGGGGGCCGCCGGCGGCGCTGTCGTCGCCGAAGTCGTGCACGACGGTGACGCCCCGGTGCTGGAGCGAGGCGGCGACCCGCGCCTCGCGACGGAAGCGCTCGCGCAGCACCTGGGTGAAGTGGGCGTCCTGTTCGACGCCGACCGGCTTGAGGCACTTCACCGCGACCTGCCGGCCCAGCGACTCGTCGCGGGCGCGCCACACCTCGCCCATGCCGCCGCGCCCGATCAGATCGAGTGACCGGTACCGGCCCTGGATCAGTCTGGACTCCGCCATGTCTTAAAGCCGCCCCCGTCGTCGTGCCGCGCCCTCCCCGGCCGGTCCAGTATGGCCGCTGATTTTCGCAGTGTGTACGCGGAAGGGCGGCTGCCGGGGCCCAGTCGGCGCATCGCTTTCAAGATGTGACCTGGAGGCAGCTGCCAGCGTAGACCTGCGGGAATGGTGCGCAGCACGCGACCCGTGAGACGCAGGCGGCGGGTGACCGTGCGCGGGGGCGGTGCCGGGCGTCCGTACAGCTGGTGCGCCCAGCCCGGCAGCGATCCGTAGGCAAGCCCAACGAGGGGTCTCCACAGCAGGTTTCGGCCAGGGGCGAGGTAGCGGGGCAGGGGCGGGGCGCGCAGGAAGTCGTCGACGGCGCGGGCGTCGGCCCCGGCGGTGAGCAGGGGCCGGACCGCGTCGAAGTAGGCGGCGAGGGCCGCGGTGGTGCCGGGTACGGCGGCCGGGTCGAGTCCGACCAGGCGGGCGCCCGTCCGGTTCTCGGCCACGTAGCGGTCGGCCTGTGCGGCGGTCAGGGGAACACCCGATCGGCGCAGTACGTGCAGGAAACTGTCGATCTGGGCGCAGTGCACCCACAGCAGGAGCTCGGGGTCGTCGACGGGGTAGGTCTCCCCGGTGTCCGGGTCGGTGGCGGACAGCTTCCGGTGGATGGCGCGGACCCGGGCCCCGGCCCGTTCGGCGGCCCCGGCCGTGCCGTAGGTGAGGGTGCCGACGAAGTCGGCGGTGCGCAGCAGGCGGCCCCAGGCGTCGCCGCCGCCCTGCTCGCCCTCGAAGGCGGTGGAGTTCTCCCGGACGGCCCGGACGGCGCGCGGGTGCAGGGCCTGGAGGTAGAGCGCGCGGACCCCGGCGATCCACATCACCGGGTCGCCGTGGCAGTGCCAGGTGACCGACCCGGGGCCGTAGAGCCCGGGGTCGGCGTCCTCGTAGCTCATCGGGACCTCCCGCCGGGGTACCTACCCCGGCGGGGGTCAGCCAAGCCGCGAGACGTGGTACTGGCGGATCAGCCAGCCGGCGCCGGTGTGCTGGGCGATGAGGGAGAGGCGGACGGGGAGCGGGGTCCCGGCGGGGTCCTCGGGGGTGGGCGTGCGGAAGGTGACGGTGGCGAACCCGGCGAGGGCCTCGGCAGCGAGGGGGCGGGAGTGCAGGACCTCCACGGCGGCGGTGGTGCCGGGCGGGACGTTCTCGTAGTAGGTGCGTATCTCGGCGCGGCCGTTCAGCAGCCGGGGGGACAGCCCCTGGAAGAGGGCGTCCTCGGCGAAGAGGCCGACGAGGTCGTCCACGCGGCGCCGGTCGAAGGCCTCGCGCCATTGCTCCAGGACGTCGGCCAGTACTCCGTATCCGTTCGACATGCGCCCGTTACCTCCGGTTCCATGGTCAATACCTTGTTAAGACACCATGTTGGCAGCCTAAGTACCGAAACCGGCTACTTTTCCAAGTGCATAATTGGGTCATGCAGGATCATGCAAGGCAGTACCCGGGGGAATGTTGTGAACGTGACGACTCTGCAGACAAGGGGGGCGGCGCATGCGGTAAGGGCCTGACGGTCTACCGCCAGGCCGTGGTGAAGGGGTGTACGCCCAGGGAGGGCGCACCCGCCTGTCTCCTGCGGATGGGGCTGCTCGTCGCCCCGCCGGACGACCCGACCGTCCTCGTGCCCGTGGCACCGGAAGTGGCCAAGGCCGAACTGGTCCGTCCCATCGAGCAGTCGCTGGAGCGGCAGCGGCTGGACGCGCACGCCATCGCCGGCAGCTTCGTGCCGGTGGCCGCCATCTACACCGCCGCCAAGCGCGAACACACCGGCTGGGCCACCGCGATCGACGGCGAGAAGGTCGTCCACTCCACCCTGGCGCACGCGGTCCGCGAATGCCGGGCGGAACTGATGACGGTGCAGCCCGGCGGCTCGCGCGTCTCCTACGACCTGGACGAGCTCGACCACGTCCGCGGCCCCGCCCGGCACCGCACCCTCTACCCGCACGCGGCCCGGACCCACGCGGCCACGCTGCGCCACATCGAACGGCTCACCGAGGCCGGCTGCGAGGTCCGCACCCTCGACCACGTCTTCGACCGCCTCATCGTCATCGACCGGGCCGTGGCCTACGTACCGGGCCCCGGCGAGGCCCGGACCTCCGTACTGGAGATCAGGCAGCCCTCCATCGTCTCCTTCCTCGTGCAGGTCTTCGAGGAGGCCTGGGAACGGGGATCGGTCATCGACCCCGGCGCCTCGCGCACCGTCGAACCCGACATCGCCGACGAGATCCAGCGGGCCGTGATGCGGCTGCTCGTGGCCGGCCACACGGACGAGGCCATCGCCCGCCGGCTGGGCACCAGCCGGCGGACCGTCGCCGCCCACGTGAGCCGGATCGCCGCCGCCCTGCAGAGCCGCAGCCGGGCCCAGCTCGGCTACCTCATCGCCACCGGCGGGCTGCTGCCCGTGGACGAGCCCGCCGAGACGGACTGCGGCCCGCTGTCGGCCTGACCCCGCCCCTCCGCGCACCCGAAGGCCCGGCCGGGAACCTCCCCGGCCGGGCTCGCCGTTCAGCGGGCGCGCAGGGCCCGTACCCCGGCCGCCGCCAGCAGCACCACGACCAGCAGGGTGGACCAGCCCAGCTGGGCCCGCGCCTGCGGGTCGAAGGCCATCAGCACCAGCACGGCCACGATGCCGGCCGCCGCCAGCCACGACAGGTACGGGAAGCCGCGCATCCGCACCACCAGCAGGTGCGGGGAGTCCCGCTCCAGCCGGCGCCGCAGCACCAGGTGGGCGGCCGCGACCGCCAGCCACATGTACAGCATGGAACCGCCCATGGCCTTGGCCAGGAACGGCAGGATCCGCTCCGGCCAGCGGTGGTCGAGGGCGATCGCGACGAAGCCGAAGGCCGCCGACGCGGCGACGGCGGCGCGCGGCGCGCCCCGGGCGGAGGTGCGCAGCAGCACCTTCGGGGCCTCGCCCCGGGCGGCCAGCGAGTGGGCCATGCGCGAGGCCCCGTACAGGTTGGCGTTCATCGCGGACAGCAGGGCGATGAGCACGACGACCTCGATCAGCCGCCCGGCGCCCGGGATCCCGAGCCGGTCGAGGACGGCCACGTAGGGGCTGCGTCCGGGGGTGGCCGCGTCCCAGGGCAGCAGGGTGACGATCACCGCCATGGAGCCGAGGTAGAAGAGGCTGATCCGCCAGATCGCGCTGCTCACCGCCTTGGTGACGGAGCGGGCGGGGTCGCCGGACTCGGCGGCGGCCATGGTGACGACCTCCATGCCGCCGAAGGCGAACACCACCGTCAGCAGACCGGCCACGACGCTGTCCCAGCCCTGCGGGAGGAAGCCGCCGCGCCCCGTGAGGTTGTCCATCCCGGGCGGGTCGACCCCGGGCACCGCCCCGCACACGGCGGCGACCCCGAGGGCGAGGAAGGCGATGATGGCGGCGACCTTGATGCCCGCGAACCAGAACTCGGCCTCCCCGAAGGAGGAGACCGAGAGCATGTTGGACTGGGTGAAGACGGCCAGTGCCACGAGGGCGATCGCCCACTGCGGCACGGCCGGCATCCACTGGTGCAGGATCGTCGCGGCCGCGATCAGCTCGATGGCGATCGCGATGACGGTCACCGCCCAGTACAGCCAGCCCGCGGTGAAGCCGGCCCACCGGCCGAGGGCCCGGTCGGCGTAGACGGAGAACGAGCCGCTGGCCGGCATGGCCGCGGCCATCTCGCCGAGCATCCGCATGACCAGCAGGGCCAGGGCGGCGGCGAGGGCGTACGACAGGATGATGGCGGGGCCCGCGATCCGCAGGCCGGTCCCGGAGCCGACGAACAGTCCGGCTCCGATGACGCCTCCGAGGGCCAGCATGGTCAGGTGGCGGGGGCGCAGGGCGCCCGCGAGTTCCCCGTCGGCCGGGGCGGGCGCCGCGGGCGTTCGGGGTGTCTGGGTGAGTGGAGCGGGCATGTGCGGTTCCCCCGTGGACAGAGGTGCGCGGGGCCGGCGTCCGTGGCGCCGGCCCCGCGTCACCGTGCAGGTCAAGAAGAGACGCGCTGGAGCGTCGCGGTGTGCAGTTCGCCGGCGCGGCCGCCGTCGGGGGTGCCGTACGTCCAGTAGACGCTGACGGTGCCGTGGCCGAGGTCCATCACGTGGCTGACGGTCATGCCGGAGGCCTCGACCCAGTTGACGAAGTACAGGCCCTCGCCCACCGCGCGGACGGAGAGCTTCTCCTGGCCGCTGCGGCCGGCCATCGGGCCTTCCAGGGCGGTCCAGTCGAGGGTGGTGCCGTCCGCGGAGTAGGAGTTGCGCAGGACGGCGCCGTTGTCGAGCGTGAGGACGTACGTGTGGCCGGCGAAGGCCGGGACGGCAGCGGCCGCGGAGGCGGCGGCCGGGACGGGAGCCGGGGCCGGGCCCGCCGCCTGGGCGGAGGGGGCGGCGGCGAGGGCGATCAGGGCCGCGGCGGCGAGGGCCGGGACGGTGGTGCGCAGGCGCATGGCTGTTCCTTCTCTGTGGTGGTGGTGCCGGTGACGGGGTACGGGCAGCGGGCGCGCGGGGCGCGTCACTGCGCGTACTGGTAGAAGCGGGTGTGGTCGAGCAGCTCCGAGGGCCGCACCTGCCACGGGGACATCGGCTCGTCGAGGCTGATGACCCGGCCGTGCTGGGGGTCGGAGGCGGGCAGGGGCCGGCGCGGCTCGTAGACCGAGCCGGGGTGCGCGCGCTGCCAGCGGGCCCAGACGAGGTCGATGAAGGTGTGGTGGAGCCAGAAGACCGGGTCGTTGGGAGAGGTCCCGCCGGTCATCTGGCCGCCCACCCACAGGTGGACCCGGTTGTGGTTGTGCCAGCCCTCCTTCTCCCCGACGGTCCAGCCCTCCATCTTGTTGCGGAAGCCCGCGGTGGTGGAGGTGGAGTCCCAGGGGGCGGCGTCGTACACCGGGTCGTCGACCGCCCGTGCCAGTTCGGCGGGCGTGGGCAGGGCGACCGGGTCGGCGGGGCGGCCGAAGTCGCGCATGAGGTACTTCTCTTCGGTGACGCCCACGTTCACCGGCCAGTCGCCCCGGTCGAAGGCGAACGGGCCGGTCATCACGCGGCGGTCGCCGGGGCGGCCGTTGCCGCCGAGGAAGTCGTCGGTCCACGGGCCGGCGGTGGGCGACTGGTCGGCGGTCCAGTCCCAGTAGGGCAGGGTCACCCGCGGGTCGACCTGCTGGAGGGCGCGTTCGAACTCCAGCAGGTACTGGCGGTGCCAGGGGAAGAAGGAGGGGGACATGTGCCCCACCCGCTGCCCGCCCTCGCCGTCGGAGACGAAGTACTGGCCGTGCAGCCGGACGAACTCGTCGTAGACGCCCCGCCGTTTGACCTCCAGGAGGGCGGCGACGAACCTCGCGCGCTCGCCGGCGTCCAGGTCCTTCTGGTTCTTGCGCGTGTACACGTGTGCTGGTTCCTCGGGTCGTCGGACGTCAGTGGTGGTGGAGCCGGGCCGTCGAGAGCTGCGCGGTGCCGATCTCGTCCACCGCCGCCCGCGCCACCTCCAGCGGGGTGGGGAAGGACTGGTAGTGGTTGACCAGGCTCAGGTAGCTGCCGTCGGCGCGGCGCATGACGTGCAGCGGGCGGCCGTCGATGCTGATCTCGATGCCGGGCCCGGAGGCCGGGGCGGCGGCGCCCCGGGCGGAGGCGTAGCGCACGGCCACCGGGCCCCCCTGGATGCGGCGGCCCCGGTAGACCTCGTCGAAGGAGCCGGGGAGCGGGCCCGGCCCGGCGGCGGTGCCGGCTCCGGCGGAGGCCTCGGGGCGGGCGGGGTCGGCCAGCACGATCGGGGCGACGGCGGCGCTGGTGCCGACGACGACGGCCGTGGTCAGGGCGGCCCGCATCATGTCCCTGCGGGTGATCGTGTTCACGCGTGCTGCTCCTGGGGTGCGGCGGCCGGGGCGGTGACGTCCTGGACGACCGCCCGGACTATGTCGTCGGCCCGTTCGAGGACGGAGGGCATGCCGGAGGTGAAGAAGAGCGTCCCGGCGCCCATGTCGCCGATGGCGTGCATCCGGCGGTGGGCCCGGCCGCCGCCGACGGCCCGGCTGGTGGACGGTTCGATGTGCAGGCCGCCGTAGGGGTGGTACTCGCCGATGCCGTCCTCGACGAGGGAGTCGACGAACGGGCGGGCCTGGGCGGGGACCCGGTGGGAGGGTGCACTGACGGCGTTGACGACGACGTCGCTCTCGTACTCGCCGCCGTCGGCCGCGACGTGGAACCCGGCGCCGGCCAGGGGCTTGACGTTCCACAGGCCGCGCAGGACGCGCAGCCGTCCCGCATCGTGCAGCTCGAGCAGCCGGCGGGCGTTGGCCGGGGGCATCGGGCAGCACAGGCTCATCACGGCCCGGTAGTGGTGGTCGCGGATGAAGTCCTGGTCGGCGGCGCGCAGCAGGGTCCACGCATCGGGTCCGCTCTCGGGTACGGCGTGCTGCATGACCCGCATGCCGGTGTCGGCCTCGTCGATGCGGTCGTACTGGCGGCGCAGCCGCTCCAGGGGGGATTCCCCGCCCAGGGAGGTCAGTTCGGCGACCACCGCCGAGGGGTCGGCACCGTGTGCGGCCAGCTCCCGTTCCAGCAGCTCCAGTACGTCGTCCAGGGCGAGCCGGCCGTCGTGGGCGGCGGCGGCACGGGCGTGCAGGGCGGCGGGGGTGAAGTGCCGGATCTCGGGGAAGACCGGCCGCTGCCGGACGGCCGGGAGGGCGCCGTTGCGGGAGGCCATGGTGATCCGGCCGCGGTGGCCGCGGGCGGCGAGGGAGACCACGGTGTCCACCGCCGCGAGGCCGGTGCCGAGGACGGTGACGTCCGCGTCGGCGGGGATCGCGGCCACCGTGTCGCGCAGCGGGTAGGGGTCGCCGAAGTAGCCTTCGTTCCCGGCGAGTTCGTAGTGGTCGGCGGGCCGGCCGGCGCCGACCGCGCAGATCACGTAGTCGAAGGTGCGGGTGCGGCCGTCGCGGGTGGTCAGCACCACCTCCCCGTCCGCCTCTCGGGCGGCGACGACGGTGTCGCGGACGAGGTCGACGGGCCAGCCGCCGAGGGAGAGTTCGCCGACGGCGTTCTCGGCGGTGCGCTCCAGGTAGCTGCCGAACACGTGGCGGGGCGGGAAGTACCCGTCGGCGGCGTAGTCGCCCTCTCCGTAGGGGAGTCCGGCGGCGCGCAGCCAGTCGAGGAAGTCGTCGGGGGCGCCGGTGCGGGCGCTCATCTCCGCCGGGATGATGTTGGCGAGGACGGCGTCGGTGTCGTGCTGGTAGGCGCGGCCGCGCCAGAGGTTGCCGGAGGGCTCGAAGACGGTGACCGAGCCCCGGCCGCGGCCCGGGGTGCGGGAGAGCCGGTCCAGCAGGCAGACGGCCGCGGCCCCTCCGCCGACCAGGCCGATGCGGGTCGGCGGGCGGTGGTTCGTGTCGGTGGTCATGGTCGGCCTTTCGTGAGAGGAGTCGGCGGGAGGGGCCGGCCCCGTCAGTGCGCGGCGGCGGGCTGCGGCTCGGCGACGGGGGCCGTGGGAGCGGCGGCGGGGCGGCGGCGGGAGCTCGCGTAGAGCAGGCCGAGGCCGATGAGCGCCCAGACGGCGAGCACCAGGACCGGGCCGGCCGCGCCGGCGCCGTCGAAGGGGCCCGAGGTGCGCAGCAGGGTCGCGCCCGCGCCGGCCGGGAGGAACTGGCCGATGGCGCCCAGCGGCTGGGGCAGCATCTCGGGGGCAGAGGCCAGTCCGGAGAGCGGGTTGCCGACGACGAACATCAGGACGGCGCCGACGGCTATGCCGGGCGGGCCGATCAGCGAGCCGAGCCCGGTGATCACGGAGACCATGGCCAGCTCCAGCAGGGCCACGATCCCGGCGTTGACGAAGTAGTTGCCGGGGGCCACCCCGCTGAAGTGCGTCAGCATCAGGGAGCTGAGGAGTCCGGAGGCGACGGCGAAGCCGATGACGCCGAGGAACTTGGCTCCGGTGGCGCGCACCTTGAGGACGAAGAGCAGGGCGGCGATCACGGCGGTGATCAGCAGGGGCAGGAAGCCCGTGGACAGGCCGGCGCCGTGCGGGTCGTCGGCGTCGGCGGGCACCACGTCGGTGACGAGCACCGGGCCGCCGGCGAGCGCCTGCGCCTGCCCGGTCAGCGTCTGGGCGACGGTGGGCGAGGCGGCGGAGGCCAGGCGCAGTTCGAGCCCGCCGGCGGTGGGCAGGAGGGCCCCGTACGCCTTGCGGTCGCGCAGGGCCGCGTCGGCCTCCTCGACTCCGGCGGCGGTCTCGACCGCGTAGGCGCCGGGGTGGGCCTCGCGCAGCCGGTCGGCGAGCTGTCCGGCGCTCTGCGGGGCGCCGGGTGCGGCGACGACGAGCACGGGCAGGTCCCGGGGCGCGGCGTGGGACGCCGTCCAGGAGAACCAGCCGCCGATCACGAACTGCACGAGCGCGACGATGACGAGGATGGTGCGCGCTTCCGCGCGCGGTGAGGCAGTTGAACTCATGATTGCTTCCTGGGATCCGGTGCGGCCGGGGGCGTGGGGGCGCGGGCGGCTACTCGTCGAGCAGGTCCGGCTGTTCGGCCGTGATCTCGTCCCACATGATCTGGAAGCTGTAGCGGCCGAGCTGTTCGTCGCCGAAGCCGTCGCGGGCCAGCAGGGCCTGCTCGTGGGACATCGGGACGGGGCGTCCGGCGGAGAGGGCGAGCAACTGGACCTGGGCGCAGCTCTCGTAGGTGAAGAACCAGTGGACGGCCTCTTCCAGGGAGCCGCCCACGGTGATCAGGCCGTGGTGGCGCAGCAGCATGGCACGCTTGGCGCCGAGGCGGTCGGCGATGTCCTGGCCGTGCTCGATCTTGATGGCCGGGCCGTCGTAGTCCCCGTAGAGGACCTGGTCCTGGTAGAAGGCGGCGGACTCCTGGTCGTAGGGCTCCAGCAGCCGTTCCAGGGCGCCGAGGGCGCGGGCGTGGACGGTGTGGCCGTGGGCGATGGCGTTGGCCTCGGGGCGCTCGTGGATCTTGGAGTGGATGGTGAAGGCGCTCGGGTTGACCTTGCCGGTGCCGTCGACGACGCGGCCGGTGGCGTCGACGCGGATCAGGTCGGCCACGCGGACGCGGTTGAAGGAGACGCCGAACGGGTTGACCCAGAAGGTGTCCAGGTCCTCGGGGTCGCGGACCGAGATGTGGCCGGAGATCCCCTCGGCGTAGCCCGCCTTGCCGAACAGGCGCATCGCGGCGGCCAGGCGCTGCTTGCGGTGGCGCCGTTCGGCGTCGGCGGAGGCGAACACGGGGTCGGCCGGGATCGGCAGGCCGGTGTGGGTGTCGGCGAGGAAGGCTTCGGGGGCGGTGGAGTCGGGGGCGAGGGTTTCGGGTGCGGTGGTTTCGGGTGCGGTGGTGGACACGTCGGGTCTCCTGGGAGGTCGGATTCGGGCCCGCCCGTCCCCCACTCCCCCACCCGCGCCAGGGCAGCGCGAAGCCCGCTGCGGGTCGGGGGAATGATGCCGAAACCCCTGGTCAGTCGGGGTGTTGCGGCGAGGAGGGCGTCAGCTCCTGCACCTGAATCCTGTCCCACGGAGGGGTGGCTTTTCGGCCTCCGACGGCTCCTCGCGGCTTCATAAGCGTGCGTTTCACCTTTGCGCAGCGCGCCCGATTACGGGCATAGCGCCACAGACCGGCCCGGCCGGGGGTCAGGACCGGCCGTCGGGGCCGGTCCAGTCGAAGGTGATGTGCTTGCTGGACTGCCCCTCCCGGCTCCAGTGGAAGCCGAAGGCGTCGGCGCGGTCCACGGTCGAGCGGCCCCACGTGGCGACCTGCCCCGGTCCGGTCTCGCAGCCGGGCAGGTTCGTCGACTGGACGCGCGCGCCCGCCGGGGTGGTGGGACCGGTGAGCGCCACCGCGCCGGCCTCGACCCGGCCGGGGACGGTGGCCCGCCAGCCGCCGAGGTCCTCGTCGACCTCGATGCGGACGGGCGCGAAGTCCATACCCCGCATCTCCGCGCCCATCATGGCCACCATCTCGGCCGGCCAGCTGCCCGCCTGGCCCCCGAAGATCATCATGAGGGCCTGGCGCTGCGCGTCGTCGGCGCGTTCGTCGAGGAAGACCGCCGCGTAGGTGTCGCTGTGCTCCGCCCACACGTTCCCGACGAAGGAGCCGAGCATCAGGACGTTCAGGCCGTCCAGCACCACCTCGCCGTAGTTGCCCTCCCGTACGTGCCAGGCGAGGACCCCGTCGCAGGCGCCGTAGGTGGGCCGCTGGGCGAAGGAACAGGGGCAGGGGACGTCGCACCTGCACGTGTCGAACCAGTCCCCGGCCGCGTGCCAGGCCGGGACGGTCGCTGTGGTCTCGGACATCTCGTCGCCTCCACGTGACCCCGCGCCGCGCGGCGGGTCGCACATGGCCGGCACTGCCCCGGCGGGACTCGCCGCGGCGTTCGGCGGCTCGGGTCGTCACCTCGATTCTCCTCCCGCCGCCGCTCCGGCGGAAGCGGTGCGGTGTCCCCGCCGGAGCCGTCACCCCGCCGGGGCGGTGTCACCCATCGGGTCCATGTCCCCCATCGGTGTGCTGCCCAGGCCCGGGAGCAGCCAGTCCTGGAAGGGGGCCAGGACCGCGAGGACGAGGAAGGCGATGCCGACGGCCCGGGCCAGCCAGGGGCCCCGGCTCCAGAGCTTCTCCAGGAAGATCACCACGGACACGGCCGCCATCGCGGCCACGTTCATCACCCCGAGCGGGACCAGCACGGCCATCAGGCCCCAGCAGCAGCCGACGCAGTACAGGCCGTGGTGGGCGCCGACCCGCAGGTCCTTCGCCCACCGCCGGTAGCGGGCGTACCGGGCGAGCTGGAACATCGGGTTGCGGCAGTGCCGCAGGCAGATCCGCTTCAGCGGCCCGAACTGCTGGATCCCCGCGAGGAGGAAGGCCCCGGCACCGATCCAGCGCGCGGCGCCGGGGCTCTCCCCCACCAGGCTCGCGGTCACCGTCAGCACCGCGTAGACCAGCAGTCCGAAGGCGGTCCAGGCCAGCAGGTAGCCGCTCACGAACCCGGCGGTGCGCAGCACCCGGGCGGGGCCGGCCGAGCGGCGGCCGATGCCGCGGACCCAGGTGATGGCCACGGGCGCCACCGAGGGGAGCATCATCGCCGCCATCATGACCACCCACAGCGCCAGGAAGAGCGGCGGCGCCAGGCCCATGGTGCCGGGCCCGGTCCCCATCCGCCGGGACTGCGTGACGGTGACGGCCCAGGCGAGTACGGCGATCAGGAGCATCAGCGTCCAGCCCACCGCCAGCTCGCGCCGGGACAGCAGGACCGGCGGCGGGTCCGGTGCGCGCGGGCCCGGGCGCAGGTGCGGCACGGTACGCCTCCCGGGGGACGCGGTGGCCCGAGGACCCTTCCAGCTCAGCACGGAACGGGCGGCTCCGCGCCCCGGCTCCGCACTAGGGTGACGATCATGTCCGGCGCCCTCCCGCCCTGGCGGGAGGGCGCCGGTTCGCTCACTCTTCCGGTCGGCGCGGCCCCCTCAGCTAACATGTTCGAGCCAACACTGACCGGTTGAAATATGAACATCGGCTGAAAATTGATACCTGAGGAACGACGAGCGCTTCCGCGCACGACCAGCGCACCCGCGTCCGGAACCTGGCGCCGGCCACGCGTCCTCCTGTGGGCCGCGGTGAGCGTGACGGGCCTCGGGTTCCTCGTCGGCCTGGAGATCGCCGCACGCCGCTACGGGGTCGCGGGTCCCCTCGTCAGCCAGGCGCGGGAGGTCGTCTTCGCCCCCCGGTCGGGGACCGTGCTGTACGCGAGCATGGCGCTGATGATGGTCGTGCTCACCTGGCGGCAGCGGTTCGTCGCGCTCGGCGCCGCGGTCGGCATCGACCTGCTCCTCTGGATCGTGCGGTCGGCGGCCGGCGCCGAGAACATGTTCGGCAGCGGCGCCCTGTGGGTCACCCTCGGCTGTGCCGTCTTCGCGCTCGTCCGCCGCACCGGACCGGAACGCGCCCTGCTCCTGAAGGGCGTCGGCCTGGCCCTGCTGCTGGTCGCCGGCCGCAAGACCGGCTACACCTGGCTGCTGATCACGTCGAAGACCCGCCCGATGGTCCTCGACCAGTACGTGGCGGCCGCCGACCACGCCCTGGGCAACCCCTCCTGGGTGGCCGGCCGGATCGTGGAGGCCACCGGAGCGATCGGCCACCACGTCCTCGACTGGGTCTACATCCAGCTCGCGGTGGGCGCGGTCCTCGTCGCCCTCTACCAGCTGCGCAACGTGGCGTCCGAGCGCCGCTTCCCGGCCCACCACCTGGTGCGCACGTTCCTGCTCGTCGGCCTGCTCGGGCCGGGCATCTACATGGTGTTCCCGGTGGTCGGACCGATCCTGGCCTACGGCGCCGACGGCGGGCAGTGGGCGCTGGCCGACCTGTGGCCGCACACCGCGCCGCCGCTCGGCGTCCCCCAGCCGATGCCGTTCGACGAGTTCACCCCGCGCAACTGCATGCCCAGCCTGCACACGGCCTGGGCCACCGCGATCTTCATCCACTCCCGCAAGGGACCCTGGCCGCTGCGCTTCCTCGGCGCGTTCTGGCTGGTCGCCACGCTCGGCGCGACGCTCGGCTTCGGGTACCACTACGGGGCGGACATCATCTCCGGCGTGGTGTTCACCCTCACGATCGAGGCGGCCCTGCGGGCGCAGGCCCGCGGCTGGGACCGGCGGGCGACCCTGCTGGTCGGCCACGGCACCGCGGTCTTCGTCGCCCTGCTGCTGTCGTACCGGTACCTGTCGATGGAGATGGCCGGACACCCGTGGGTGTTCGGGCCCCTGGCCCTCCTGGCCACGGCCTCGGTCGTCTACGGCTACGTACGGACCACCAGGCTGTGGGACCGGCGGCCGGCGGCGGCCCGGGTGCCCGCCCAGCGCCGCGCGCAGGAGCCCGAGCTGGTCTGACGGGGCGTCCGCGCCTCGTAGCCACCTCCAAACACGACCCCGGCACACACCAGGCCCTTCGGCACTTCCGCCAAGCATCTGCCAGACGATTGTCGAACAACGACGGCAGATGCAAGATGAGCCCTGTTGGTTCCCGAGGAGGTGGCTGATGGGTGACGACATGGGCGGCGGCCCCGTCCGCGCATGGCTGCGGGGCCTCGCGGTCTTCGAGGGACCGCTCCCGGAGTTCCTGCCGGAGCACGCCCCCGCCGACCCCGTACGGCTCTTCCTGTCCTGGCTGTCGGACGCCGTGGCGGACGGGCTGCGCGACCCGCACGCGATGGTCCTGTCCACGGTCGACGAGACCGGCGACCCCGACGCCCGGGTGCTGATCCTCAAGGGGGTCGACGCCTCGGGCTGGCAGTTCGCCGGCCACGCGTTCAGCCCCAAGGGCCACCAGCTGGCCGTGCACCCGCGGGCGGCGCTCACCTTCTACTGGCCCGAGCACGGCCGGCAGGTGCGGCTGCGCGGCCCGGTGGCGCCCGGGTCGGCCCGGGAGAACGGCACGGACTTCCTCGCCCGCCCGGCCTCCGCGCGCGCCGAGGCCCTGCTCGCCCGCCAGAGCCAGTACCTCGCGGACACCGCGGAGCGGGACCAGGCCCTGGAGAAGTCCCTGGCCCTGGTCGAGCGGGAGCCCACCCTCGTCGATTCCGCCTGGACCCGCTACACCCTCGCACCGGTCGAGGTGGAGTTCTGGCAGGCGGTCGAGAGCCGGGTCCACACGCGGCTGCGCTACGAGCGCGTGGACGGCGGCTGGGAGCGGCACCGGCTCTGGTCGTGACCCGCAGGACCGGGCCGCGGCGAGCCGGAGCGGGTCTCACCCACTGGAACGCACCTCGCATATGCGCCGACGAAGCGGGCATCCTTGCATGGATGCCACGTGAATCCACCGAAGTGGCTCGATTCCGAGGAGTCACCCTTGCCCGTAGCCGTCCTCGAGTACACGCCCCAGGGTGACCTGGCATCAGCCATCGACGGCGCGGTCACCACGGCGGGCCTGAGCAGTCGCACGATCCGGCTGTGGGACGGCGAGCCGCCGCCCGCGGACCTCACGGGCATCGAGGGGCTGATCGTCCTGGGACGTGCCGGAGCCGGCGCGGCGGACCCGGACCGCGGCGGCCCCGGTGCCGGCGCCGCCCTGCTCCGGGACGCCCTCGCCGCCGAGGTGCCGCTGCTGGCGGCGGGCCCCGGGGCGTGCGTGCTGGCCGTGGCGGCCGGTTCCGTGGACCCGGAGGGGCAGGGCGGCCGGGGCGGGTGCGGACGGACCGGGTTCACCCCGGCCGCCGAAGGAGACCCGCTGCTGACGGAAGCCGCCCCGCCGGTCTGCGGGCCCCGGCCGGCCGCAGGCTTCCGGGAACTGCCGTCCGAGGCCGTCGCCCTCGTCTCCTGCGACCTGCACGCCGCCCACGCGTTCCGCATCGGCGGCAGCGCCTGGGGCGTGGACTTCCGGCTCGGGGACGACGGCGGACTCGCGCCCTGGTGGCGGCGCACGCTCGACCGGTTCTCCGCGCTGGTGGCCGTGCGCGCCGAGCACACCGCCGCCCGGGCCTTCTTCACGCACCGGGCGGACGCCTGGGAGGAGCGCTTCGCCCACCAGACCCCGGCCTACGCGGCCGCCGTCGCCCGGATGCGGCTGGCGCCGGGCGACCGGGCCGCCGACCTCGGCTGCGGCACCGGCCGGGCGATGCCCGCGCTGCGCGCGCACGTCGGGGAGACCGGCAGCGTCCTCGGCATCGACGTCACCCCGGCCATGCTGGTGGCCGCGGCCCGGCACGGCCGCGCCCGCCACGGGAGCCTGCTCGCCGCCGACTGCACCAGGCTGCCGCTGCCCTCCGCCGTCCTGGACGGCATCTTCAGCGCCGGACTCCTCGACCACCTCCCCGACCCCCGGTCCGCCCTGCGCGAGTGGGCCCGCGTCAGTGCCCCGGGCGGCACCCTGCTGCTCTTCCACCCGTCGGGCCGCGCCGAACGCGCGGCCCGCCACGGCCGCCCCCTCGACGCGCGCGACCTCCTGGCGGAGCCCAACCTGCGCTCCGCCCTGGTGGCCACGGGCTGGACCCTGGCCGAGTACGAGGACGCCGCCGGCCACTTCCTGGCACGGGCCGTCAGCGGCGGACCCTCGGCATCCCGAGGCCGATCCAGGAGATGATCTCGCGCTGGATCTCGTTGTTGCCGCCGCCGAAGGTGAAGATCACGGCGCTGCGGTAGCCGCGTTCCAGTTCGCCGTGCAGGACCGCGCCCGCGGAGCCGTCCTTGAGGGAGCCGGCCGCGCCGACGACCTCCATCAGCCAGGCGTAGGCGTCCCTGCGCGCCTCCGAGCCGTACACCTTGACGGCGGAGGCGTCCTGCGGGGTGAGGGTGCCGGACTCGACGGCGTTGACCATCTGCCAGTTGAGCAGTTTCATCGCGTCGAGGCGGGTGTGGGTGCGGGCGAGGCGGCCGCGGACCCAGGGCAGGTCGATGACGCGGCGCCCGTCGGCGAGCTTCGTCGAGGCGGCCCAGCGCTGGACGTCGTGCAGGGCGCGGATGGCCATGGTGCCGTGGGCCGCCAGGGTGACGCGCTCGTGGTTGAGCTGGTTGGTGATCAGGCGCCAGCCCTTGTTCTCCTGCCCGACGCGGCGGCTCGCGGGGACCCGGATGTCCTCGTAGTAGCTGGCGGTGGTGTCGTGCGAGGCGAGGGTGTTGATCAGGGTGCAGGAGTAGCCGGGGTCGGAGGTGGGCACCAGGAGCATCGTGATGCCCTTGTGGGCCGGGGCGTCCGGGTCGGTGCGGACCGCGAGCCAGACCCAGTCGGCGGTGTCGCCGTTGGTGGTCCAGATCTTCTGGCCGTTGACCACGTAGGTGCCGGTCTCCTCGTCGCCCTCGCGGACGGCCTTGCACTTGAGGGCGGCCAGGTCGGTGCCGGCGTCGGGCTCGCTGTAGCCGATGGCGAAGTCGATCTCCCCGGAGAGGATCCTCGGGAGGAAGTACGCCTTCTGCTCGTCGGTGCCGAACTGCATGAGGGTCGGTCCGACGGTGTTCAGCGCCATCAGCGGCAGCGGAACGACGGCCTGCGCGGCCTCGTCGAAGAAGATGAACTGGTCCATGGCCGACATGCCGCGGCCGCCGTACTCCTGCGGCCAGGCCACGCCGAGCCAGCCGTCCGCGCCGAGGCGGCGGATGGTCTCCCGGTAGAAGCGCTTCTGCGCGGCGGGGTCTTCGTAGCGGGCGTAGACGTCCTCCGGCACGAGCTCGGCGAAGTAGGCGCGCAGTTCGGCGCGCAACTGCTGCTGCTCAGGCGTGTATTCGAGGTGCACGGGCCCTCCGGAGGTCTGGCGGCGCTGCCGGTCGCTGTGGTGGCGGCGGTCAGAGTAGAACCCGTTACAGGAATTGGGAAGGGCCGGGAGTTCCCTGCGGAACTCCCGGCCCTGGTGGTGCCCTTGAGGTGCCCTTCGGGTCAGTTCTTGCGGCACTGCCCGGTGCGGGGGCCCGTGCCGGTGGTGCCCGACACCAGCGGCTCGGGGGTGTTCCCCTCGCAGCGCAGCGGGCCGTTGACCGTGTTGGCGAAGACCTCGGCGCCGCCGGTGTTGGCGGTCAGCGTCACCGGGCCGCGGACCGTGCTGCCGGAGCAGGAGACCTCGGCGCGACCGGAGCCGAGGAGCAGCGGCCCGGTGCTCCGCTCCACGGACAGCGGGCCCGTCAGGGAGGAGCGGCAGACGGTGAGGGCGAGGGCTCCGTCGGCGGAGACCGGGCCGGTGAGGGTGGCGTCCGTGACGGCGAGCGCCCCGCCGGGCCGGACGGTGACCGGGCCGGTCTGGCTGCCGCCGGCGGCGATGCACCGGGCCTCGCCGGGGCCCACCGTCAGCGGGCCGGCGTGGGCCGTGGTCAGGCAGGGTTCGGTGAAGGCGACGGTGAGGTCGGCGGGTCCGGCCGTCGTGCCCGGGGTGAACGCCGGGTCCCCGCTGTAGCGCGCGGTGACGGGGTGGCCGGTGGTGGGCTGGAGGACGCCGGTGGCGGTGGTGGCGCGGCCGTCGGTGAGCGGCACGGTGGCCAGCGGGGTGGTGCCGTCGAAGAAGGTGACCTCGCCGGTCGGGGTGCCCGCGTCGGGGTCGGCCGGGGCGACCGTGGCGGTCAGGGTGACGCCCCGTCCGAACAGCGGGGTGGTGGTGTCCGCGGCGACGGTGACCGAGGTCCCGTACCGGAACGAGACCACCGCCTTGCCGTTGCCCCGGTTGACGCCCTTGAGGAGGGAGACGCCGGTGGCCGTGGGGGCCGCGTAGCTGCTGCCCCCGCCGCCGCCGGCGGCGGGGAGGTTGGCGGGCGCGCCGGGGCCGGACCGGCCGCCGCCGGAGCCGCCGCCGCCGGCGAAGTACCCGCCGCCACCGCCGCCCGCGCCGGAGCCGCCGCCACCGCCGTTGCCGCCGGAGCCGCCGCTGCCGGGGTTGGGCTTGCTGCCCCAGGAGTCGGTGTCGGCGCCCGGGGCTCCCGGAGCGCCGACGGTGTTGTTGCGGAGGCCGCCCGCCCCGTGGGCCGACTGGGTTCCGCCGCCGCCCGCGAGGCCGGAGCCCTCCGGAGCGGCTGCCTGGCCGCCGGGGTCGGCTTCGAGGCCGCCGCCGGAACCGCCGCGCAGCAGTGGTCCGCCGTTGCCCGCGCCGCCTCCGCCGCCGGCGACGAGGACCCGGTCGGTGCCGTCGAAGGCGCCCGTGCGCAGGTCGGTGCCGCCGCCGCCGGAACCGCCGCCGCCGTGGGCGCCGCCACCGCCGGAGCCGTGGCCGGTGCCGCCGGGACGGGCGAACTCGCCCTTGCGGGAGGTTCCCGAGCTGCCGACCCCGCCCACGGTGAGCTGGAGGGTCTGGCCCGGAGTGACGGCCAGGTCCGCGCGGGTCTCGCCGCCCAGACCGCCGGGGGCGCCCTCGTTCGGGGGGCTGGGGAGGATGAAGCCGGCCGCGCTGCCGCCCTCGGCGCCGAAGAGGTCGACCGTCACGGAGGTCACCCCGGCCGGGACGGTGAAGGTGTCCGTGCCGACGTCGGTGTAGGTGCAGGTGGGGGTGGCGGCGTTGAAGACGCCGCCCGTGCCGCAGGGGTGGGCGGCGGCCGGGCCGGCCGCCGCGGGAAGGGGTGTCATCGCGGCGGCCACGAGGCAGGCCGCACCGGCCGCCTTCAGGATCTTCGATCGGTACGTGCTCAAGGGGGGTCCAAACGACGGTGCTTGCGGGACGGGGCGTGCGGGCCGCGGCCGGCCGCGGGTGCGGCCGGCCACGGCGACGGGGCTACGGGGCTACGGCCGGCTCAGACTCCGTCGTCGGCGCACAGCGCCCAGACGTCGGAGTAGGTGTTCGGCGAGCTGGGGGCTCCGGTGTGGGTGAAGGCGGACCAGTACGAGGCGGTGGTGGCCCCGTCCGCGACCGGGCTGCCGCCGGAGTCGCTGGGGTAGCTGCCGTTGAGGTGGTCGCCCTGGGAGCCGGGGCCGGTGAAGTTCACGGTCGTGACGCTGCCTCCGCTGATCGCGGCGCCGCCGCTGACCAGCTTGCCGTCGTTCTGGCCGCAGCCCACGGTCACGGTCGCCCCGCTGGTGCCGGCGGTGGGGCCGCTGACCTCGGAGAAGCGGACCTTCACGGTCGTGCCGCTGATGTTGATGCCGTTGCCGCTGCAGACGGCGTACGCGTACGTGGTGTTGCCGCTGTCTCCGCCGCCGCCGTTCCAGCCCACGGCGGTCCAGGAGTCGGGGTTGGTCTCGCCGTCGGCCGCGGCCTTCTGCCCGTAGGCGTGGGCGGAGTCGTTGAAGGTGGGGAAGCTGGCGATCGGCTTGAGGCTGCCGACGGCGGCGGGGGTGATGCGGGCGCCGCCGCCGAGCAGCCGGGTGCCCGAGGGGCAGGTCGCGGTGACGAGGCCGACCGTCGAGGCGGTGGTGGGTCCGGCGACCTTGTTCATCACCACCTGGGTGTGGTTGATGAGGTTGCTGGTGAAGCACATCGCGTACGGGGTGCTGGAGAAGGAGGCGTTGACGGCGCCGCCGCTGCCGCCGATGCCGAGCCAGTACGTGAGGTCGGTGCCGACGACCCCGGTGGAGCCGGTGTACTCGGTGCTGCCGTCGGGGCTGGGCGAGGTGCCGTTGATCTTGTTGCCGTTGGACGAGGTGCCGGTGCCGATGGCCTGGTTGATGCCGCCGCCGGAGACGAGGCCGCTGGCGCAGTGGGCGCTGGTGGAGATCTCGGAGAAGGCGGAGCCGGGGCCGGAGGTGGCGCCGGGGGTCTTCACCGTCACGCCGACGGTGTTGGCCTGGGCGGTTCCAGGTACGGCGAGCGCCAGCAGGGCGCCCAGGATCAGGGCCTTGCCGGCGACGGGGCGCCGCAGGAGGAACGTACGCATCGGGTTCTCCCTTTCGGAGAGGTGGATCGGGGAGCGGAAGCGCGCGCGGGCAGCACCGGACGCCGGACGATGTGTCCGGTACGGCGCTGGGGGCTTCGCTCTGTTCGGGCCGGGCAGGACCGCCGTGGCGGTGCGGGCCGGGGTGCCGTGGCGGGCTCTCGCTGGATCAGCGGACGGATGGGGCCTCGCGGAGGTGGGGCGCCGTGTGCCGAGGGTGGGGCGGACCAGGTCGTGGCCCGCCCCACCCGCCTGACACGCGGATGGCACGTGCGGAATGTAGCAGTCAGATAAGGCTGCATGTAAGCCCGAAATCGCTCCAGGACCTCGCAGATGCGGTACTCGTGAGTAGCGCTGCGCCGGTCGCCGACGGGCTCCCGGGCCGGGCTACACGGCTGCGGCCGGAATGACCGCGGTCCCCGGGAGGCCCGGCCGGACCAGGACCTTGATGTGCTCCTCCGGGCGCCGCAGGGAGGCGAAGGCCGCCTCCAGGCCGCCGAAGCCGGCCTCGCCGGTGACGAGGGCGCCCGGGTCGATGCGGCCGTCGGCCAGCCGGGCCAGGGTGGCGCCGAACTCCCGCGGCGGGTACGTCAGGCACATCCGGATGGTGACGTCCTTGTAGATGCCGACCACCGGCCGGATCACGTCCTCGGTCATCACCCCGCCGATCTGCAGGATCTCCGTGCCGCGCGGCACGGTGTGCAGCAGCCGGTCCAGCATGCCGGGGGCGCCCACGCAGTTGACCACCACCGTCGGGAGCGGGCGGGGTCCGGCCAGTTCGGCGCAGCGCCGTACGGGGTCCTCCCCTCCGACGGGGTCCACCACCGCGTGGGCCCCGAGCCGGGCCGCGGCAGCGCGGCGCAGCGCCGAGGGGTCGGAGGCGACGACCGGGCCGGCGCCGCGTTCCAGCAGGGCGGCGAGGGCACCGAGCCCGACCGGCCCGCAGCCGACGACCACGGCGGGGGTACCGGGACCGGCCGTGCTGCGGGCGATGTTGCCGAAGCCGACGGCGAGCGGCTCGGTGAGGGCCGCGAGGGCGAGGTCCAGCGTGTCCGGCACGGGCAGCAGGGCCTCGGCCTGTACGACGATCCGCTCGCCGAAGCCGCCGGGGAAGGCGTTGCTGTAGCCCACGGTGCGCACCGTTCCGCCGGGGTCGACGGCCCAGGGCAGGGCGACCACTCCGGTGCCCGGTTCGGGGCCGCTCGCGCCGGGCCCGTAGCCGAGGACCCGGCCGGCGAACTCGTGTCCCATCACCAGCGGGCGGGCCGGGTCGAAGAGGAAGCTCGTGGTGCCGCTGTCGCGGGAGGCGCGCAGGAAGTCGGCGGTGTGCGCGACGGCGCTGAGGTCGGAGCCGCAGATCCCGCAGGCCTCGGTCTGCACGAGGGCCTGCCCGGGTCCGGGCACCGGGTCGGGGTGTTCGGCGACGGTGAAGCGGCCGTCGGCCCAGACCGCCGCCCTCAACGCACCTCTCCCTTGCGGGCGATGGCCTCCGTGGTGGCCTGCCGCAGTGCCCCGGTGAAGCGCTCGCTGTTGCGGGCGGCCCAGTGGAGGCTGGCCGTGCGCGCGTCGGTGGTGCCGGTGAGGCGGGGGACGACCCGTTCGGCGAAGAGCTCCAGGCTGCGCAGGGTGGCGGCGGGCTCGGCGACGTCCGTCTGGAGGATCAGGAAGGTTCCGAACCCGCCGGTCTTATCGGCGAGTTGCCGGATGCGCTCGACGGCGTCGTCGGCGGTGCCGATGACGGCGCGGCCGAAGGTGGGCAGCCCCTCCCCGGTCCAGCGGCGCACGGCCCCGGCGGCGGTGGCGCAGCCGTCGAGCCGGGTGCCGCCGAGCGCCTCGATGTAGGCGACCAGGTCGGGGGTGCCGAATTCGGCCTGTTCCAGGGCCTCTTCCCGGGTCTCGGCCAGGTGGACGGGGGTGACCAGTCGCCAGCCGGCCCGGTCGGCGGTCCGGCCGTTCTCGGCGCAGGCCCGTTCGTGGGCGGCCCAGTTGGTGTCGAGGGTGGCGTACCCGGCGGGGTCGGCCGCGGCCAGCGAGAGCATCCCGGCGCCGTGCCGGCCGGCGAGGAGGGCGCCGGTCGGGGAGACGGCGGAGGCGACGGCCACCTCCAGTTCCCGGCCCCGGTAGGGCCCGAGCTGGAGCCGGGCCTCGCGCAGGGTGAACCAGTCCGTGGCGGCGGTGACGGTCTCGCCGCGCAGCAGCCGGGTGACGGCGTCCAGGGCCTCGGCCGTCATGGCCCGGGACTCCAGGGGGTCGACGCCGGTCATGTGGGCGTCGGAGGGGAGCTGTCCCGGGCCGACTCCGAGCACGGCGCGGCCGCGCGACTGCTGGTCCAGCTGGCAGATGCGGTCGGCGAGGATCAGCGGCTGGTGGTACGGGAGGGAGTTGACGCCGGTGCCGAGCATGATCCGGGAGGTCCGTTCGGCGGCGGCCGCCAGGAACAGCTCCGGAGAGGCGATGATCTCGTACCCGGCGGAGTGGTGCTCCCCCGCCCACACCTCCTCGTACCCGAGCCGGTCCAGCGCGACGACGAGGTCGAGGTCGCGGCGCAGTTGGAGGGCGGGGTCGCGGTCGGGCCGGTGGTAGGGGGCGAGGAACACCCCGAAGCGGGAGGGGAGGTACGGCTGCGGCATGTGCGGTGCCCCCTTCGGACGGCGAAGCCAGCCTTCGCCGTCCGACCCAACACCCCGTGCGCCGCGCCTTCAACGGCGGCGGCGCGGTCCTCCCGCTCAGCGGGAAATCCCGCCCTCGGCACCGGCCCGGCCCCCAGCTCCCGGCTCCGGTGTCAGGGCCCGGCCAGGACCCCGATCATCGCCTCCGCCGTCTCCGCCATCGCCGTCCGGGCGGCGGTGAGGTAGGGGCGGGGGTCGGCCGGGGTGAGGTGGGCGCGGATGGCCCCGGTCATGGCCAGGTTGAGGGCGGTGCCGATGTTGACCTTGCGGATCCCGCCCGCGACCGCGGCCGCGAGTTCCGCGTCGGGCAGGCCGGAGGAGCCGTGCAGGACCAGCGGCACCTCCAGGGTCTTCGCGAGCCGGGCCAGCAGGGCGTGGTCGAGGGAGGCGGTCCGGGTGGTCATGGCGTGGCTGCTGCCGACGGCCACGGCCAGGGCGTCGACCCCGGAGTCGGCGACGAACCGGCGCGCCTCGTCCGGGTCGGTGCGGGCGCCCGGCGCGTGCGGGTCGAGCGGCGCGGCCCCGTTCTTGCCGCCGACCTCGCCCAGTTCCGCTTCGATCCACAGCCCGTTGGCGTGGGCCCAGTCGGCGGCGGAGCGGGTGGACTCCAGGTTCTCGGCGTAGGGCAGGTGGGCGGCGTCGTACATCACGGATCCGAAGCCGGCGTCCGCGGCCCGCCGCAGCAGGTCGGGGCTCTTGACGTGGTCGAGGTGCAGGCCGACGGGCACCCGGGCCGCTTCCGCGCAGGCGGCTGCGGCCCGGGTGATGGGCAGGAGGGCTCCGCGGCGGAACTTCACGGCGTTCTCGCTGAGTTGCAGGATGACGGGCAGCCCGGCCCGTTCGGCGCCCTCGACCACGGCTTCGGCGTGCTCCAGGGTGATGATGTTGAAGGCGGCCACGGCGCCGCCGGCCGCGGCCGCCTCGGCGACGAGGGTCCCGGCGGGGGCGAGGGTCATCGGACCGCCCCCTCGGCCGCGGTGAGGATCACCGAGCGGGTGAGGTTGCGGGGCGCGTCCGGGTCCAGCCCCCGGTGGGCGGCGACGGCGACGGCGAGGCGCTGCACCCGGACCAGCTCGGCCAGCGGGTCGAGTTCCCCGTCCACCCACTCGGCTCCGGTCCCGAGGACCTGCTCGGCGATGCCGTGGGGGGTGCCGCCCAGCGACCAGGTGACGGAGCCGGGGCCGGTGACGCTGACGGGGCCGTGCCGGTACTCCATCGCGGGGTAGGCCTCGGCCCACGACAGGGAGGCCTCGCGCATCTTGAGGGCGGCCTCGTGGGCGAGTCCGACGCTCCAGCCCCGGCCGAGGAAGGTGAACTGGCCGCGCGCCTCCAGACCGTTCGGCATCGGCAGGTCGAGGGCGGTGCGGGCGTCGGCGACGACGGCCTGGGTGTGGGCTCCGACGTGGGCGCGCAGCAGGGTGAGGGCGGTGGTGGCGAAGCGGGTCTGGACGACGGACCGCTCGTCGGCGAAGTCCAGGACGACGAGGTCGTCCGCGAGGCCGGTCACCGGGGTGTCCGGGTCGCCGATGACGGCGGTGGTCGGGATCCCGGCCGCGCGCAGTCCGGCCAGCAGGTCCAGCACCTCGGTGGTGGTCCCGGACCGGGTCAGGGCGACGACCCGGTCGTAGCGGCGGTGGCGGGGGAACTCCGAGGCGGGGAAGGCGTCGGTCTCCCCGTGTCCGGCCTCCTCGCGCAGGGCGGCGGCGGCCTGTGCCATGTAGTACGAGGTCCCGCAGCCGACGACGGCGGTGCGCTCACCGGGCCCCGGCAGCACCGCCCGGTGGGCCGGGGCCAGTTCGGCGGCCCGCTCCCAGCTGTCGGGCTGCGTGGCCAACTCGTACGCGACGTGACTCATGCGGGCTCCTTGCGCGTTGATGCGTACGTCGGCTGCGAACCGACCGGACGCGCCTGCGTGTTCCTGCAAGGTAGCGGTCCGTTTCGCGCAACTTCAAGCATCTCCGGGGTGATCCGCTGGGTTAATCTCGACGGCGGGGCCCGGCGGCACGCCGGGGGACGACAGGAGGGGCGCGATGACCCGCACGGAACGCTGGCAGAGACTGCTGGACCTGCTGGTGGAGCGGGACGGGCTGGAGGTGGAGGCCGCCGCCGAGGCGCTCGGCGTCTCGGCCGCGACCATCCGCCGCGACCTCGACCAGCTCGCCGAGCAGCAGCTGCTGGTCCGCACCCGCGGCGGGGCGGTGCCGCACGGGGTCTCGTACGAGCTGCCCCTGCGCTACCGCACCTCCCGCCGGGCCGCCGAGAAGCGGCGGATCAGCGAGGCGGTCGCGGCCCTGATCGCGCCGGGCGAGGTGATCGGCCTGACGGGCGGCACCACCACGACGGAGGTCGCCCGCGCCCTGGCGGCCCGCCCCGACCTCGCCGCGCCGGCCGGCGGCTCCCCCGCCCTCACCGTGGTCACCAACGCCCTCAACATCGCGGGCGAGCTGGTGATCCGGCCGCAGTTCAAGATCGTCCTGACGGGCGGGGTGGCGCGCCCCCAGTCGTACGAACTGACCGGGCCGCTGGCGCAGCAGACGCTCGGTCAGCTCTCGCTGGACACCGCCGTGCTCGGCGTCGACGCCTTCGACCCGGCCGACGGGGCGGCGACCCGCCACGAGGACGAGGCCGCCGTCAACGCCCTGCTCTGCGAGCGGGCCCGGCGCCTGGTCGTCGCGGCGGACTCCACGAAGCTGGGCGTCCGCGCCTTCGCCCGCATCTGCGCCACCTCCGCCGTGGACGTCCTGGTGACGGACACCGCCCTGACGGAGGCCGCCGCCCGGCCCTTCCGGGACGCGGGCGTGGAGGTCGTACGCGTCTGACGCGGCGCAGGAGGGGCACCTGGAGGTACGCCCCCCCTTCAGCCCTGCTTCGCGAACCCCGCCAGCTGTTCGCGCGGGTCGAAGGTGACCCGGATCCGGGCGATCCTCCCGTCCTCGACGTGCATCCAGTTCGCCGTGGGCGCCGGCGGCGCGATGCTGCTGCACAGGTCGAACCAGGTGATCACGTCGGCACCCTCCGCCACCCGGGCCTTCACGTCGATCCGCTCCAGGACCCGGCCCATCCGCCGCAGTCCGGCGAGGGCCTCCTCCGCCCCCGAGGCCGTCCCCAGCGTCCCGACGAAGTCGACGTCATCGGCCAGCAGCCCCCGCAGGGTCTCGAAGTCGCCCGCCTCCCAGGCGGTGAAGTAGGTCTCGGCAAGCTCTCGCGGGGTCTTCGTCGTCGTCATGCCCCCATCCTCCGGCCGGGCTCCGCCATCCGTCCAACAGATGGTTGCGATGGGATCTATCATCCGGAAATATGGAGATGCACCAGCTGCGCTACTTCACCGCCGTCGTCGACGAGGGCACCTTCACCGGCGCCGCCCATCGCCTGCACGTCAGCCAGTCGGGCATCAGCACCCAAGTGGCGAAGCTGGAGCGCGAGCTGGGGCAGCAGCTGCTCGACCGCGGCGGACGCCGGGTGGAACTCACCCCGGCCGGGGAGGCCGTCCTCCCCCTCGCGAGGAACGCCCTCGCCACCCTCGACGCCATCCGGCACACCGCCGCCGAGTTCGCCGACGCCGTCCGCGGCCGGGTCCGGCTCGGCATGATCGCGGGCTGCTCGATCGGACCCTTCCTGGACACCGTCGCCGACCTCGGCCGCACCCACCCCGGCATCGAACTGAGCCTGCACGAGGACCACTCCGACGCCCTCCAGGCCCAGGTCCTGGCCGGCTCCCTCGACCTGGCGCTCATCGGCTACGCGGGCGACGCCGCCCCGGGACTGGAGGCGGACGTCGTCATCGACGAGCCCCTCGCCGCCGTCGTCCCGGCCGGCCACCCGCTCGACCGGCCGCAACTGCGGCTCGCCGGCCTCCGGGGGGAGAAGGTCCTCTGCCTCTCCCGGGGCACCGGCATCCGCGCCGCGTACGAGGACTCCTGCCGCCGGCTCGGCCTCGACCCCCGGGTGGACCTCGACGCCAGCTCCCCCGCCGCCCTGCTCCGCCTCACCGAGCGCGGTGCGGGCGTCGCCGTCCTCAGCGCCTCCTCCGCGCAGGGCGCCGGCCTGCGGACGGTCCCGCTCACCGACGCCGCCACACACGCCCGGCTCGGCCTCGTCGCCCGCACCGACCAGCACTCCCCGGCCGTACGGTTCCTGCGGACCAGCCTCCTCGCGGCGCTGCGGTCCTAGGGGGTGTCCGCAAGGTCTCGCCTGCCCAGCGGGCGGACGGCGCCACTTCACGGTCACCCCCTAGTACGCTGCCACGCCGGTCGGCCCGTCGCCCACGGCCACCGTGCCCGTCACGCGGGCCGTCGCGGTGTCGATGACCGACAGGGTGTCCGAGTCGAAGTTGCTGACGTACACCCGGGAGCCGTCCGGGGCGACGGCGAGGCCGTTCGGGCCGTCTCCCACGGCGATGGTGTCCGTGACGGCACGGGCGCGGGTGCTGATCACGGACACCGTGTCGGACCCGATGTCGGCCACGTACACCTCTCGGCCGTCCGGGCGCACCCCGATCCCCGCGGGCTGGTCCCCCACCGGGATGCGGTCCGTTTCCGCGCCGGCGTGGACGTCGACCACCGACACGTCGTCCGAGGTCAGGTTGGAGACGTACAGGTGACGGCCGTCCGGGCCGAGCACCAGGGCGGTCGGTCCGCCGCCGACGGGGATGCCGCCGGTCACCGTTCCGGTGGCGGTGCGGACCACCGAGACGGTGCCGGACCCGGCGTTGGCGACGTACAGGGTGCACCCGTCGGGTGACACCGCCACGCCCAGCGGGGCATCGCCCACGGCGATGGTGTCCGTCACGGCCAGGGTGCGGGTGCTGATCACCGACACCTCGTCCGACCCGACGTCGGCCACGTAGACGTTCCTGCCGTCGGGCGAGACCGTGACCCTGCTCGGTTCGTCCCCGACCGGGACGGTGGCGACGACCCGCCCGGTACGGGCGTCGATCACCGACACGGTGTCCGCCGCGGAATCGGTGACGTAGACGCGGGAGCCGTCCGGCGCGACGGCCACGCTGTCCGGCCCGTCCCCGACCGGCACACGGTCCACGACCGTGCCGGAGCCCGCGTCGACGACGGACACCGTGTCGGAGTGGAGGTCGGCGACGTAGACGAGGGCACCGGGCCGCGGGGAAGCCCCCGCCGTGGAACCGGGTCCCACCGGTCCCAGCATCGCCGCCGCCACGCACAGCACCACGGCCGCCCGCCGTCCCCTGTCCTGATTGCTCGTCACAGGGGCACGCTAGGCCTCCGGACCGGAAAGCCGTGGGAGGCCCGCGCTCAGGCCGGCCGGACGGCGACCACCTGGCTCAGCCGGGCGGCGATCGCGCGGGCGCAGGCCAGGGACTCGGTGTGCGTGGTGTCGACCTCCAGGTCGTAGGAGACGCCCTCGTGGACCACGGCCGCCTGGCTCGCGGCCATGCCCGGGGTGCGGTCGCCGCGGGCGGTCTCCCGGCCCGCCGCGACGTCCGGGTCGCACCGGACGGCGACCCACAGCACGTCCAGGCCGTCCAGGGCCCTCAGCCAGCGCCCCTGGGACTCCGCCCCGCCGAGGAACACCTCGTCGACGACGATCCGGGCGCCGGCCCGGGCCATCGCCGCGATGCCCTCCGTCCAGGCGGCCTCCAGCGCCCGGAAGTCCGCCCCGACGCTCACCCGGCCGTCCTCGGCGAACACGATCCCCCCGTCCGCGTCCCGCATCCGCGCGGGCAGGGAGTCGACGAAGGAGTCGCAGCCGTACGCCAGCCACGGCTCCGGCAGCTCGGCCTGGAGGCAGCGCACGATCCCGGACTTCCCCGAGCTGGACGCGCCGTTGAGAACGATCACGCGAATGGTCATCCGGCCACCGTAGGACGGTCCGCCCCCCGGCGGACAGCGGGTTTCGGCTCCGGCCCGCTCAGTGCGCCGGGACCCGCTGGGCCTCACGGGTCAGGGCCGCCAGGACCGGGGCGATCAGCGGGTGGGACTCGGCGCCGCGGCGGGTGGCGGCGAAGACCCGGCGGGTGGCGGCCGGGCCCTCGACCGGGCGCACCCGGACCTCCTTGAGGTCCATCCCGCGCAGCGCCGAACGCGGCACCAGGGCGACCCCCGCGCCCGCGCCGACCAGCGCGGTCACCGCCCGGAAGTCGTCGGAGGAGTGCACGAAGCGCGGCTGGAAGCCGGCCAGCTCGCACGCCAGCAGGGTCACGTCGTAGCAGGGGTTGCCCGGGTACTGGCCGACCCAGTCCGCGTCGGAGAGGTCCGCCAGCGCCACGGCCGGCAGGTCGGCGAGCGGGTGCCCGGCGGGCAGCACCGCGTCGAAGGGTTCCGCGTACAGCGGGAGCACCGACAGCCGGCCGTCGTCGGCGCCCGGAGCGCCCCGGTACTCCACCGCGAGGGCCAGGTCCGCCTCCCCGTCGAGCAGCAGCGGAAGGCTCTGGTCTCCCTCGGCGTCGCGGACCCGGAGCCGGATGCCCGGGTGTTCCAGGGCGAGCCGGGCGATGGCGGGGGCCAGCACCTCGGCGATGCCGGTGGCGAAGGCCGCCACCGTGACCTCGCCGGCGGAGCCGCCCGCGTAGGCGGCGAGCTCCGCCTCGGCGCGCTCCAGCTGGGCCAGCACCTCGTGGGCGTGGGCCAGCAGGATCTCCCCGGCCGCCGTGAGCCGTACGCCGCGGCCGCTGCGGGTGAGCAGCGCGTGGCCGGTCTCCTGTTCCAGCGCGGCGAGCTGCTGGGAGACCGCGGAGGGGGTGAGGTAGAGCGCTGCGGCCGCGGCGGTCACCGTACGGTGGTCCGCCACGGCCCGCAGGATGCGCAGCCGGCGGGGGTCGATCACACCCCCATGATGTCAGCCCTGAGCAGCGGAAAGCGCCGCGCGGGCGTCCACGAAGGCGGCCACCGCGCGCTCCACGTCGGCCGTCGAGTGGGCCGCGGAGAGCTGGACGCGGATCCGGGCCGCGCCGAGCGGAACGACCGGGTACGAGAAGCCGATCACGTACACGCCGCGCTCCAGCAGCAGCTCCGCCATCCGGCCCGCCTCGGCGGCGTCGCCGATCATGACGGGGGCGATGGCGTGGTCGCCGGGCAGGATCTCGAAGCCGGCCTCGGTCATCTTCGTGCGGAACAGCTTGGTGTTGTCCGCGAGCCGCTCGCGGAGGTCGCCGGCGGACTCCAGCAGGTCGAGGACCTTCAGGGAGGCGGCGGCGATGACCGGGGCGAGGGAGTTGGAGAAGAGGTACGGGCGCGAGCGCTGGCGCAGCAGCTCGACGATCTCGGTGCGGGCGGCGACGTAGCCGCCGGAGGCACCGCCGAGGGCCTTGCCGAGGGTTCCGGTGATGATGTCGACCCGGTCCATGACCCCGTGCAGCTCGGGGGTGCCGCGGCCGCCGGGGCCGACGAAGCCGACGGCGTGCGAGTCGTCGACCATGACCATGGCGTCGTAGCGGTCGGCGAGGTCGCAGATCTCCTGGAGGGGGGCGACGTAGCCGTCCATGGAGAACACGCCGTCGGTGACGATGAGCTTGCGGCGGGCGCCGCCCTCGGCGGCCTCCTTGAGGCGCGCCTCCAGCTCGGCCATGTCGCGGTTGGCGTAGCGGAAGCGGCGGGCCTTGGAGAGGCGGATGCCGTCGATGATCGAGGCGTGGTTGAGGGCGTCGGAGATCACCGCGTCCTCGGCGCCGAGCAGGGTCTCGAAGACGCCGCCGTTGGCGTCGAAGCAGGAGGAGTAGAGGATCGTGTCCTCCTGGCCGAGGAAGGCCGACAGCCGCGCCTCCAGCTCCTTGTGCACCTCCTGGGTGCCGCAGATGAAGCGGACCGAGGCCATGCCGTAGCCCCAGCGGTCGAGGGCGTCCTTGGCGGCGGCGACCACGTCGGGGTGGTCGGCCAGCCCGAGGTAGTTGTTCGCGCAGAAGTTCAGCACCTCGCCGGGGGCGCCGCCCGCGGTGACGGCGACGGCGGCGTTCTGCGGGGTGCCGATGACGCGCTCGGGCTTGTGCAGGCCCGCTGCGCGGATCTCGTCGAGGGTGGTGCGGAGGTCTTCGCGTACGGACTCGAACATGGGCTTCGAATTCTCCTTGTGCGGATCGCCGTCCGGCGGCTGCCGCACGACGGGAGGTGGGGCCGGGCCCCGCGGAGGGGGGAGGGTGTGCGGGGCCCGGCCCGGAGGGAGATGGTCTTGTGGTTGCGGCCGGCGGCTCCCGGACGGGACGACGGTAGCGGCCGGCGGCGGGTCGGGGCGTGCCGTACGTGGCCGCCCGCGCCGTCGGGTCCCGGACGGGGTCCGTCGCCAGGCCTGCCCGGGGCTCCCGGCCCGGCCCGGTGGGGCGGTCCGGCCCGGTGGGGCCGGTCCGGGGCCCGGGTCCGGGCAGGTCCCGGCCCGGCATGGGTCCGGTCCGGTCCCGGGTCCGGGGTGGGGCCGCTCTGGGTCAGGTCCGGGCCCCGCCGGGGGCCGGCCGCTCTGCCGCCGGAGGTTCGGGCTACGCGGTCCAGTCGAGGATGATCTTGCCGCTGCGGGCGGTCGCGGCCTCGTCGAAGGCGGCCTGGAAGTCGCGGTGCGAGTAGCGGCCGGTGATGACCGGGGACAGGTCGAGCCCGCCCTCCAGCAGCACCGTCATCGCGTACCAGGTCTCGAACATCTCGCGGCCGTAGATCCCCTTGATGGTGATCATCGACGTGACGACCTTCGCCCAGTCCACCGGGAACTCCTGGGCCGGCAGGCCGAGCATCGCGATCCTGCCGCCGTGCGTCATGTTGTCGATCATGTCGCGCATCGCCTCCGCGCGGCCCGACATCTCCAGGCCGACGTCGAAGCCCTCGCGCAGCCCCAGCCGCGTCTGCGCCTCGGCGATCGAGGACTCGGCGACGTTCACCGCGAGCGTGGCGCCCGCCTTGCGGGCGATCTCCAGCCGCTCGGGGCTGACGTCGGTGATGACCACGTTGCGCGCACCGGCGTGCTTGGCGACGGCGGCCGCCATGATGCCGATCGGGCCGGCCCCCGTGATCAGCACGTCCTCGCCGACCAGCGGGAAGGACAGCGCGGTGTGCACCGCGTTGCCGAAGGGGTCGAAGATGGCCGCCACGTCGAGGTCCACGGCGGTCCGGTGCACCCACACGTTCTGCGCGGGCAGGACCACGTACTCGGCGAACGCGCCGTCGCGGCCCACCCCGAGCCCGATCGTGGAGCGGCACAGGTGGCGGCGGCCGGCCAGGCAGTTGCGGCACTTGCCGCACACCAGGTGGCCCTCGCCGCTGACCAGGGCGCCGGTCTCGATGTCACGGACGTCCGCGCCGACCGCCGCGACCTCGCCGACGAACTCGTGGCCGAGCACCAGCGGCGTCTTGACGGCGCCCTGCGCCCAGCCGTCCCAGGCACGGATGTGCAGGTCGGTGCCGCAGATACCGGTCCGCAGCACCTTGATCAGCACGTCGCCGGGGCCGTACTCGGGCTCGGGGACGTCCATGAGCCACAGCCCGGGCTCGGCCTTGTGCTTGACGAGTGCCTTCATGGCGGTGGCTCCAGGCATGCGAAAGGTGGTGCCGCCCCCCGCTGTGACACGAGTGGCGTCGGTGACGGGCACCAATCTGCCGATCGGCGCGGTGATCAGTCCATCGAGACTTTCTTAAGCGGGTCGACAGCACAGCTTCACGCCTATGCTCCTCCCTGGACGGGGACGGCGCCCGGGGGCGGAAGCACGCTAGGGTCCGTGACCGGGGAAAAGGGGAGGTGAGGGGCGTGCCGAGTCTGCGCAGCAGGGCGCTTTCGGCCGCACTGGTGGCGACGGGGCGGCGAAGACGGTTCGCGACCGCCGAGGCGGTCCGTGCGGCGGTGGCCCAGTCGGCCCGCAGGCCCGCTTCGCATCTGCCGCCGCGCTCGCTGGGCCGGGTCGCGGAACTGTCGCGGACCTTCGTGGGGGCCTGGCCGGTGTACGACGCCTCGCCGCGCGGGCAGGAGCCCGTGGCGCGGGTGCTGTACGTGCACGGCGGCGCGTACATCGACGAGCTGGTCCGGCCGCACTGGTCGCTGATCCGGACCCTGGTGACCCGGGCCCGGGCCCGGGTGGTCGTCCCGGCGTACGTGCTCGCCCCGCGCGGCACCGCCGACCGGAACGTCCCGGTGGCCGCCGATCTGCTGAGCGGTCTGATCGAGGGCGGCGGGGCCGGCGGGACGGTGCTGATCGGGGACTCCGCGGGCGCCGGGCTGGCGCTGGCCGCCGCGCAGCGGCTGCGGGAGCGGACCGGGGCTCAGCCGTCCCGGATCGTGCTGATCTCCCCCTGGCTGGACCTGAGCATGAGCCACCCGGGCCAGGCCGCGCTGGAGGCGGCCGATCCGGTGCTCGCCCGGGCCGGGCTGGCGGAGGCGGGGCGGCTGTACGCGGGGACCCTCGCGGCGGACGACCCCCGGGTGAGCCCGCTGCACGGCTCGTTCGAGGGGCTGGCGCCGCTGACGGTGTTCACCGGGACCCGCGACGTGCTGGCCACCGACAGCCACGAGCTGCGGCGGCGGGCCGGGGCGGCCGGGGCGCAGGTGGAGTGGCACGAGGAGCCGGGCATGCCGCACGGGTACCCGCTGCTGCCGGTCCCGGAGGGGCGGGCGGCCCGCGACCGGATCGTCGCGCTGATCGGTGAGGCCGCCGACCAGGACTGACACCGGGCCGTGTCCTCCGCGGACGCGACCTACGCGGTGCACGTCATGAGCGAGCTGACCGGCCAGGCGCGGTACGCCGTCCAGTAGGCCTCGTCGCGCGCGGCGTCGGCGGGCGGGGTCCGGGAGGGCTGCCAGCCGACGGTGCTGAAGCCGGCGTCGACGGCGGCTTCGGCGAAGTCGGCGTGCGCCCATTCGCGGTACTCGAAGTGCTGCGGGGGCTCGGTCAGGAACTGCGCCTTCAGCAGCGGGGCGTCGCCGTCCGGCAGCCGGTCGAGGATGCGCATCCCGTACGGGGACCAGTCCACCCGCGGGTACGCCCCGGGGTTGCGCACGAGCGACAGCAGCCGTCCGCCGGGGCGCAGGTTGGCGCGGATGCCGCGGAACATGGCGTGCAGGGCCGCCCGGTCGGGGGCGTGGCTGAACAGGTAGACGGCGGTGGCCAGGTCGAAGGGGCCGAGCTGCGGCATGTCGGCGGCGTCCGCGACCACGTACTCGACGGGGGCGGAGGGGGGCGCGGCCGCTCTGGCCCGGCGGACCCGGTCCGGGCAGTTGTCGACGCCGACGGTGCGCCGGGCGCCGCCGCCGGCCAGCAGCGCGGCGGTGCCACCGTGCCCGCAGGCCACGTCGAGGGTGTCGAGGTCGCGGACCCCGCCGAGGGCGTCGAGGGCCGTGCGGAGGGTGTAGGCGTCGGCCGCCGTGAAGGCCGCGCGGGGGGCCGGGTGCGTGTCGTCGTACTGGTGTCGCATGCCGGATGCCTCCCCGGCGGGGGCGCGGCCGACGGCGTGCCCGGCGGCCCGTTCCCCCCTTCGGGGAAGCGTTCGGCGGATCGGCTTCCGGGTGGCCGCGGCCGTCAGCCGGGCAGCAGCTCGCGGGCGCAGGCGCGCAGCCAGACGTGCGCCGGGTCCGCGTCGTGGCGGGGGTGCCAGGCCAGGCCGATCGGCAGCGGCGGAAGCTCCAGGGGGACCTCGAAGGTGACGAGGCCCAGTGCTTCGGTCTGCGGGACGGTCCGGGAGGCGGCGAGGCCGATCAGGTCGGTCTGCCGCAGCACGAAGAGGGAGGCCGAGAACGAGGCCATGCTGCCCACCACCCGGCGGGACAGGCCCCGTTCCGCGAGGGCGTCGTCCACCGGCCCCTCCAGCCGGCCGCGCCGGGACACGGTCAGGTGTTCCCCGGCGGCGAACCGGCGCGGGGTGATCCGGCTGCTCAGCAGCGGGTGCCCGCTGCGGACGACGCCGAGCACCCGGTCGTCGAAGAGGTGCTCGGTGCGCACCTCGGGCGAGCGGGCGTCGATGACGCCGAACTCCAGGTCCGCGACGCCCTCGCGGAGCATCGGGAGGTCCACGTGGCTCTCGGACAGGAACCGCAGCCGCACCCCGGGCGCCTCGCGGGCGGTGCGCCGGAAGAGGGCGGCGCCGAACGCGGCGGCGAAGGAGTCGTGGGCCAGGACGGTGAAGGTGCGGGTCAGGGTCTCCAGGTCGACCCGGCCGCCCGTGAGGAACAGGGCGCGGGCGCGTTCCACCACGGCCCGGACCTCCCCCTGGACGGAGAGGGCGTGCGGGGTGGGGACCATCGTGCGGCCGGCGCGGACGAGGACGGGGTCGCCGAGTGCCTTGCGGATCCGGCCCAGGGTCCGGCTCATGGCGGGTTCGGAGAGGTGCAGGCGGGCGGCGGCCCGGGAGACGCTCGACTCCTCCAGGAGGACGTCCAGGGCGACGAGCAGGTTGAGGTCCACTCCGGACAGCCCGGATCCGGATTGCGTCACGCGCATTCATCCCTTGCAGAACTTGCACTGGAAAGCAGGTCACGCCAACCCTACGGTGGTTTCCGGGGCGACCGGGCCGCAGCGGCCCTCCCCCGCACCCCCTCATCCACCGCCCTTCACCGACTCCGAGGAGGAGCCGTGCTCCGCCATGCCCGCACCCCGTCCCCGCCCGCACGGAGGGGAGCCACGGACCGCACGGACGGCGCCACCGCGCCCGGCCCGTCCGCCGCCGGCCCGTCCGCCGCCGGCCAGTCGGGACCCGGCCCGTCCGCGCCCGGCCTGTCCCGTCCCGCCCTGCTGGTGCTGTGCGCCTGCGTGCTCGTCGCGCAGGGCATGGTCGCCGCCGTGAACCTGCTGATCCCCCAGCTCGCCGCCTCCGAACTGCACCCGACCCCGGGCCAGCTGCTGTGGACGGTCGACGCGTACGTGATCGTCTTCGCCGCCCTGCTGATCCCGGCCGGGGCCCTCGGCGACCGCTACGGACGCAAGGGCGCCCTGCTGGCCGGGCTCGGCCTGTTCGCCGCGGGCGCGGCCGTCACCGCCCTCGCCACCGCCCCGGCCGTACTGATCGCCGGACGCGGACTGTCCGGGGCCGGAGCGGCGCTCGTCATGCCCGCCACCATGTCCGTGCTGGTCCGGCTGACCCCGCCCGAGCGGCGCGCGCAGGCGCTGGCCACCTGGACCCTGTCCGCCGGCCTCGGGGGCCTGGCGGGCAACGTGTCGGGCGGGCTGGCCGGGGAGTTCCTGACCTGGCGCGCCCTGTTCTGGGGGGCCGTCCCGCTGGCCGTGCTGCTCGCCGTCGCCGTGGCCGTCGCGGTCCCGCGCACGCCGTCGCGCGCCGACGCGGCCGTCGATCCGCTCGGGGCCGTGGTCCTGGCCGGCGCCCTGTTCGCGGTGGTCCACGGGATCATCGAGGGGCCCTCGTACGGCTGGTCCTCGGTCCGCGTCCTGGGCTCCTTCGGGGCCGGGGCGGTGCTGCTGGCCGCCTTCACCGGGTACGCGCTGCGCGCCTCCCGCCCGCTGCTGGACCCGCGGGTCTTCGCCTCGCGCGGGCTGCGCGCGGGGACCCTGGGCATCGGCGCCGCCTTCTTCGGGCTGTTCTCCCTGTTCTTCGTCAACGCCCAGTACCTCCAGTACGCGAAGGGCTTCTCGCCGGCCCTGGCCGGACTCGCGATCGTCCCGCTCACCGTCGGGATGGCGGTGGTGCCCCGGCTGGGCGCCCGGCTCGCCGGGCGGACCGGGCCCCGGCTGCCGGTCGGCGCCGGGCTGGTCCTGATCGCGGCCGGGCTGCTGCTGGTGTCCACCACCGACGCGGACACCCCGTACGCCGTCTACGGCGGCTACCTGCTGGTCCTGTCGGTCGGTACCGGGCTGTGCGCGCCCTCGCTGACGCTGACGGTGGTCTCGCAGCTGCCGCCGCACCAGGCGGGGCTGGGCTCGGGGCTGAACACCGCCGCCCGGGAGATCGGCGCGGCGCTGGGCGTGGCGGTGGTCGGCACGGTGCTGGCCTCCCGCTTCCACGGGAACCCGGCGGATCCCGCGCAGGCGGCCGCCTTCACCGACGCCATGGGGACGGCCCTGCGCACGGTCGCGGCCGTACTGCTCCTCGCCGCGGCGGCGGTGGTCCGGGGGTACCGCGGGGGCGCCCCGGGGCGAACGGGTGCAGCCGCCGGGGGCGAGGGCGCATCCTGACTGTGTGACGGCGAGTGCGGACAGCGTCGGCCCCGTCCCCGTCGCCGGGGGCCGGGCGCTCGCGCGGGCGGCGGTGGGCGCCGTCGAGGCCGTCGGCGGGTACGCGGGCGGGGTCTACCTGCGCTCGGGCACGGACGGGCTGCTCCGGATGGCGGTGCTCACGGGCCTGCCGGGGAGCCTGTTCCGGCCCTGGTGGCGGATGCAGGTCAACCGGCCGTACCCGGTCGCCGAGGCGTACCGCACCGGGCAGGCGGTGCACCTGCCCGACGCGGAGGCGGCGATGCGGCGCTTCCCCCAGCTGATGGCCGGGCTGCCCTTCCCCTTCGGTTCCTTCTTCGAGCCGGTCGGGGAAGGGCCCGAGCGCTTCGGGGTGCTGCTGGTGCTGCGGCCGGCGACGCCGGGGGCGGTGCTCGGGCCCGCCGAGCGGGAGCGGCTGCGGGGGGTCGCCACCGGGCTGGCCCGGGAGCTGGCCGCACTGCGCGCCGCCGGGGAACCGGTGCTGTGGGACGGCGACCCGCTGTGCGTGCCCTGGCCCGCGGCCGCCGCGGAGGAGGCCCGGGAGGCCGTGGACCGGCTCGGGACGGTGGTGCTGTCCGTGGACCGGCAGGGTGCCGTGACCTTCGCCAACGCCTCCGCCGGGGAGCTGCTCGGGCGGCCCGCCGCGCTGCTGCGCGGGCGCGGGCTGTGGGAGGTGATGCCGTGGCTCGGCCACTCCGCCTACGAGGACCACTTCCGCGGGGTGTTCATCTCCGGCGAGCCCGTGCGCTTCACGGCCCGGCGGCCACCCGCGGGCCCCGGGGCCGGCACGGGCGACGGCACGGGGGACGACACCGGCGTCGGACCGGCCGCCGAGTGGCTGTCGGTGGGCCTGTATCCGGGCCCGACGGGAGTGACGGTGACCCTGGAGGCCGCCGAGGCGCCCGCCTACGCGCCCGGGTCGGTGACCCTGCCGGGCGCCGGCCTCGGTTCGCCGGCCGACCGGGCCTCCACCCTGTACCGGCCGGTGGCCCTGGCCATCGCTCTGACCGAGGCGGTCACCGCGCGCCAGGTGTCGGCGGTGGTCACCCAGGAGCTGCTGCCCGCGTTCGGCGGCCGGCAGCTGGCCATCTACATGCTCGACGAGCGGCACCTGTACCTCTCCTGGGAGACCGGTTTCCCCAAGGGGTTCCTGGGCCGCTTCGACGGGGTCTCGCTCCACGAGCGGCTGCCCGGGGTGGAGACCCTGACCTCGGGCCGGCCGCTGTTCTTCGAGTCGATGGAGCACCTGGCCGCGGCCTATCCGGGGATCCCGCTGGACGCCGAGGTGGGGGCCCGCGCCTTCCTGCCGCTGATCGCCTCCGGCCGCCCGGTCGGCACCTGCATCCTCGGCTTCGACCAGCGGCGCGGCTTCAGCCCCGAGGAGCGTACGGTCCTCACGGCGCTGGCCGGCCTGATCGCGCAGGCCCTGGAGCGGGCCCGGCGCTACGACAGCGAGGCGGCACTGGCCCGGGGGCTCCAGGCGGCCCTGCTGCCGCACCGGCTGCCGGTGCGGGGGGAGGTCACCACGGTGGGCCGGTACCTGCCCGGGACGGACGGCATGGAGGTGGGCGGCGACTGGTACGACGTCATCGAGACGGACGCGGGCCGGCTGGCGCTGGTCATCGGGGACGTCCAGGGCCACGGGGTGGCGGCCGCCGCGACCATGGGGCAACTCCGCAGCGCGGTACGGGCCTTCGCGCTCAGCGGCAACGCCCCGGACGAGGTGGTGCGGGGCACGAACCAGCTGCTGATCGACCTGGACCCGGGCCAGTTCGCCAGCTGCTGCTACGTCCTGCTGGACCCGGGCTCCGGCCGTGCCCTGGCCGCCCGCGCCGGACACCCGCAGCCCCTGCTGCGGCACGCCGACGGCGGGGCGGAGGTGCTGGACCTGGCGGGCGGCGTGGTGCTCGGCATCGACCCCGGGGCGCGGTACCCGGTGACGGAACTGGCGCTGGCGCCCGGCGAGGTGCTGGCCCTGTACACGGACGGACTGGTGGAGACGCCGGGGGCGGACATCGACGACGGCGTGGAGCGGCTGCGGGCGGCGCTGGCGGCGGCCCGGCCGTCCCCCCTGACGGAGACGGCCGACCGGCTGGTCGCCGAGGCGGCCCGCACCCCGGACCGCCCGGACGACATCGCCCTGCTGCTGGCCTCCCGCGAAGCCCGGCCGGCCTAGGTCGTCTCTTCCGGATCTTGCCGGTTAAGCCCGCGTCGTCCGGTGCCGTGCATCGGCGCGTTGGCGCGGCGCCCTTGTACTGGACGTACTCGGGTGCTCCGCCAACGCGGCGAGGTGCGGTGCCGGGCGGCGCGGGTCTGGGGGCACCTCCCAGCGGTAGCTGGGGGAGCCAGATCCGGAAGAGACGACCTAGGACAGGAACCGTTCGAGGGCCTCGCGGGCGCGGGCGTTCGAGGCCGCGGCGTCCGCCAGGGCCCCGGCCAGCGCGCCGATCCACTCGTCCATGCCCACCCGGCGCCGCGAGAGCACGACCCCCCGGACCTCGTGGCAGACCTCCCCGGTGGTCCGGCCCCCGTCCGTCCGGAGGGACAGCCGCCGTTCCCCGAGCACGACGTCCAGCCCGTCGACCGTCCCCTCCCGCCCGGCCAGCCGGCGCGCCAGGGAGCGCCTGCGGCTGACCCGGACGGCGCCGGGCGGCAGCGAGTCCGCGAGGCTCGCCGACAGCACCCCGGCGTAGAGCTCCACGTCGGCGCAGTCCCGGCGCAGTGCCGCTGCCAGCAGTGCCACGTCCACCGGAACCGCCCCCCGTCCGTCAGTCATCGAGGCCCAGCACCATGGTCGGCCGGTCGATGACGTGGTCCTCGCGCAGCGGCCGCACCGCCGTCCCGATGGCGAAGAACTCGGTGGTGTGGGACCCCCAGCCGTGCGTGTGCTGCTTCAGCCGCACCGCCACGATCCCCTCCGCCCCCAAGGCCCTCCCCTCCGCCTGCATCCGGCTCATCGCGAGCTCGCGGGCGTCGTACAGGGCCTGGGTGAACGGCTCGATCTCGACGTTGCGGCCCGTGTTGCCCAGAGCCTGGACGAAGCCCTGGTGCGCCACGTGGTAGACGCAGGAGCCCATCACCAGGTCCAGCGGGGCGTACCCGGCGCGGACCAGGGTCCAGAACTCCTGGCCGGAGAGGTCCGAGGTGAACGGCTTGCCCTTGTTGTTGAGCCAGGTCCCGGCCGGTCCCGGATCGGCGCCGTCCGCCCTGACGGCGGTGCCCACCGCGATGAACTCGGCGATGTCCGAACCGAACTCCTTGAACTCGACGTCCAGCCGCACCCCCACGATCCCGTCCGCCCCCAGCGCGGCGGCCTCGGCCTCCATGCGGCTCATCGCGAGCTCGCGGGCGTCGTACATGGCCTGCGACAGCTTGGTCAGCTCCTGGTTCTTCGACCAGCGGCCGATCTGGAAGCCGACGTGGTAGACGGAGCACCCGAGGACCAGGCCGAGGGGACGGAAGCCGGCCTCGCGCACCAGCAGGAACTCGTTCACCGTCAGGTCCGAGGTGAACATGGAGCCCCCGCCGTCGTCCGGCCGGAGTTGCGCCAGCCGCCGCATCGCGTCCTCGGACAGGTTCGGTTCGGCTGGTGCGGATCCTGGTGCGTGTTCCGTTCGCCCGGTCATCTCAGTACTCGCGCTCCAGTCTCATGATGGTCAGGGGTCCGGCCGTGGCGGGCCGCCGGCCGCGGCCGAACCGGGTGATGGAGGTACCTGTGAAGACGGCTTCCGCGATGAGGTCGCGCGCGGTTCCGCTGGAGTCGGGGCACTCGGTCCTGCGCAGCCGCAGGTCGGCCTCGTCCACGACGACCCCGTCGCTGCCGCCGCCGTGCTCGCGGGCGTCGAGGGCGAGGCGGGTGCGGGCGTCCTGGCGGACGTGGGCGATCAGGCGGGTGTGGCCGTCGACCTCCTGGTTGTCGGCGAACCTGCGGACGAGGGGACCGGCGGCGCGCCAGTCGTCGTGCCGGATCGCGTGCGAGACACCGAACGCGAGCGCCGTGGGCACCCAGCCGGAGCGCAGGAGCCGCGCGAAGTCCTGCCCGCCGAGGTGCGAGGTGAAGGGCTGCCGCGGACGGACGCGGGAGCGCGCCCGCACCGCGGTGCCGGTGACGGTGAACTCCGTCGCGTCGAGGGAGAACGGGCGTTCCGCCAGTCGTACGGAGACGATCCCGTCGCCGCCCAGGGTGCCGCATTCGGCCACCGCGCGGCTCACCGCCAGCCTGCGCGCCGCGTGCACGGCCCTCGTCAAGGGGGTGAGGGACGGGCTCCAGGGCGAGGAGGGCCCCGAGGGGCCGCCGGCGGCCGTCCAGGCGCCGGGGCAGCCCCAGGCACCGGTGTTGCCCAGGTAGAAGACGGCCGTGCCCATCACCTGCCCGACCGGCTCGAACCCGACGTCGGTGACCGCCGCGAACTCCCGGGCCGACAGCGTCGAGTCCCAGGTGGAGTCGGCCTGTTGGTACGTCATCGCCCGGAAGCGTATACGAGGTGCGAGTGGATGCACCCAGGGGGCTTCCTTCGGATCACCTTGCTGACCAGATGAAGACGGCGGCGATGTGGAGTCCGGCGAGCGGCGTGCTGATGTGCCCGCCCGATCGTGATGATCTGAAGGAAACGGCCCAGGCCGGGCGCGCGAGGTCCGTGAGGAAGGCCGCTTCACCTCGCCCCCGGTCCCTTCGGTCCGGAGAATCCGGTGCCCGGCTGTCATGCAACCGGGCTGTCGGCGCCCCTTCTTGACCGAACGGCCCCGGCGGAGGGACCACCGGGGCAGGATCGGAGGAGACCGGGCATGGAGGTCATGGTGGCCGTGTTGGCGTTGACGGTGTTCTCGTGCACGAAGAAGTTGCTGAAGAGCGCGGCCGATCGCAACAGGGCGCACGGCGAAGCCGTCCTGATCAGGGCCCGCGCGGAGGCCGTGATGATGGAGGCGGCGGGCAGGGCCGAGATCATCCGGGCGCGTACGGCCGGAGCGGCGCGGAGCAAGGGCACGGTGCGATGACGGCGGGGGAAGCGGCGCAGGGCCCGAGGCCGGATCCGACTGCCTTCGAGGACGAGGTGGTCGCCATGTACCGGGCGAAGGGCCCGGTGCTGGTGAGGTACGCCCAGCAGTGCCTGAACCACCGGCGCGTTCCCGCTTCTCGGGTGAGCGCCGAAGACGTCGTCCAGGACGCGATCGTGATCGCCCTGGTCAACCACGCCAGGACGCCCATCGACGACCTCCCGGCCTACGTCTGCGCGGTCATCGCGAACCAGGTCCGTGACGAGGCCAGGCGCAAGGGCGTGACCCACCCGCTCGACACGGCCGGCGCCTCCGAGACGACCGGCCCGCGTACGGTCTTGTGGGCGTACCCGGCCCAGGACGTCGACGGTCGCCTCGACGTCGAAAGGGCCCTGCGGCAGATGTCCCCTCAACAACGCCGGCTGCTCCTGCTCTCGAAGGGGGTCGGCTTCTCCCACGAGGAACTGGCCCGGGCCAACCGCCTCCACAGGGGAACCATCGCACGGCACGTCTCACGGGCGACCCGGGCCCTCCTGGCCGCCCTGGGCCCCACCTTCGCCACCGTCTTCCTCGTCATGGCCGCCTACGCCGCCGGAGGGACGGACGAGGATCCCGGCAGCCCTGCCGGGGGCAACGGGAACCTGCCGGAACTCCCTCCCGGAACCCTTCCCGTCGTGGTGGTGGTCCTGGCCGCGCTCCTGCTCCTGGTCGTGGTGGTCCAACGGCAGGTCAAGACCTCAGGGCTGACCCTCCGCGCCGCTCGTCAGGATCTCGTCCTGGGCGCACTCCTCCGGGTCCAGGACGAGGTCAGGGCCCGTACGGGAAAGGACTTCCCCGACGCGGGCGACTACGCGCGGCACCTGCGCGTCGGGAAGGACTGGATCGACGAGCAGGTCCTCCGGCAGGGACACGTCCCCCAGCCGGAGCTCGACGGATGCGAAGACGGCCTGGTGCCCTTGCGGATCATGCTGAAGCCGGCCCTCCGCGTCACGGGCCTGCGCCCCCGCAGCGGCTCCGCCAACCAGGTCGTCAGGGACTGCCGGAGGCCACCCGGCACCCCGCTCCGCTGAGGACGCGTGCGGCCCCGAACGGGTGAGGCCGCCCCGCTGTTCCGCGAGGGCGGCCGCCACGAGTGCCACGGCCTCCTCCGGCGTCTCGGTCCGCGCGACCCGCTCGCCGTCGATCCACACCCCGTAGAACCCCTCGTCGTAGGGGCGGACGAGGTACCCGAGGCGGGCCTTCCACGGCTCCTCGACGCGCGTGGAGAACCAGAGGCTGTGGTGGCTGGTGCCGGGCATCAACCGCCGCAGCAGCGGCTGGGCGTACGCCGCCGCCAGCAGCGCATGGGCGCGCGGATGCCGGTCGTAGGGCGGCATGTGGACGGCGTCGAGCCTCGACCACCACGCCAACTCGACGGCGCCGAACGGATCCCGCTCATGGGCGAGGGCCCAGGGCCTGAACCGTACGAACGGGGCGCGCGCCCGCGTCTCCTCCAGGCCCGCGCCGCCGGTCCACGCAGCCGTCGCCCTGACGGCCTCGGCCAGGTCCGGGGTCCACCCGCAGGCCAGGCGCGTACGGTCGCGCTGAAAGGCCACCTGGAAGGTACGCCCCTCACCCGGCGGGTACACCACCACGCGCCGGCCCTTCCCCGCGTCGGCGTACACCGCGAGACGACCCCAGTCCGCGTCCGACTCGGGCAGCACGATCCCGAGTTCCTCGGCCGTACGCCCCAACGCGGCCCGGAGAAAGCCGTCCTCGCCCCAGCCGGCCCCGTCGGATCCCACCCCGAATCCCATCACCCCAGTATCCCCGGACGCGATCACGGGCCCCCGTCAGCTCTGCTCGGTGGCCGACACGGTGTCCATGCCCGGCGACGCGCGAGCTGCTCGGAACCGTCATCTGGCCCTACTCGCGTGCGACACGACGACCGCGTGCCCGCTTCCCCGCGTCGGATGCGCAAGGTCGTGCTAGGGATAGCGTGCCAATATCGCCGAAAATAGGAGGTATGTACTGATGCGCACGACTCTTCTCCGTGTGGTGACCGCCGTGGGCGCTGCTGCCGCGCTGTCGCTCTGTGGTGCCGGTGCGGCCTGCGCCGACGGTGGCGTGGGCAGCTCGGGCGTCGGGAACACGGGGGTCGGCAACGCGGGCGTCGGCAACGAAGGCATCGGCAACGCGGGCGTCATCAACGGCGGTATCGGCAACGCCGGTTTCGCCAACTGGGGCCTCGGCAACGCGGGCGTCGCCAACACCGGCATCGGCAGCCACGGCATCGGCAACACGGGGGTCGGCACCGCCGGCATCGGTAACTGAGCCACCCTCACACCCGGCGCCCGGGACCCGCTGCGGGCCTGCCCGGCGTAGCCACCAGCAGCCCGGGCCGCCGGCTCCCCCAGCGGCCGGCCCGGGCGCGCGGCCGGCCGGAGCAGCGGGGGTTTTCAGGAGCAGACGGGACGGGGTGCACGTACGACGTCGCGGGGCTCGTGCACGGCGAGGGCCTCGTCGAGGACCGCGGGGACCGCGTCCCCGGCGTAGGTGGCCCTCCGGGCAAAGCGGAGGGAAATTCATTGGATCTCGGTGCGGTTCCCGCACCGGCCCTCCGGCCAATATTTACGCGGCCTTGACGCCGGCACCCGTGCGCCGGAGGGGTGGTCCACGATGGATTCCGCAGGTGAACATCTCTTGACCTGCGGATCTCGTGGAGCTTGCATAGCGGCCCGGGAGCCACGCGAACGAAGTGCCCACCACCGCCACGGAGGCGATACCGCTCCCGCATTCCTTCACCACACTGCCGATCGGAACACCGCACCGATGACTGACACGATCAGCGCACCCCAGGCCCTCGCCCCGGCCACCGGTCCCACCCCGCAGAAGCTCAAGCGTTCCATCGGCGTCGTCGGCGGGACCCTGCTCACGCTGTCGTGCGTGACGCCCGCCTCGACCCTCTTCGTCGTCGTTCCCGACCTCTTCTCCGGTCTCGGCACCTGGACCGCGCTCACCATCGCCATCGGCTCGCTGCTCTGCATAGGCGTGGCGTTCTGCTATTCGGAGCTGGGCACCCTCATCCCCAGCGCCGGCGGCGAGTACGCCATGGTCTCCACCCTCGCGGGCCGGCTCGCCGGCTGGCTCGTGTTCGTGCTGTCCCTGCTCGTGGTGATGATCGTGCCGCCCGTGATCGCCATGGGCACCGCCGACTACCTCTCCCCGGTGGTCGACGTACCGGCCCCGGTGGCCGGCGCCGGCGTGATGCTGCTCGCCACCCTCGCCGGCCTGCTGGACCTGCGGGCCAACGCCTGGATCACCGGCATCTTCCTCGTGCTGGAGGTGGTCGCCGCCGCGCTGGTCGCCGTGCTCGGCTTCGCCCACAGCGAGCGGGGCGCCGACGCCCTGGTGCACGGCTCGGTGGCCGCCGAGGGCGGCGGCGTCTCCACGGTGACGGCGATGATGGTGGTCTCCGGGCTGGCGATCGCGCTGTTCGTCACCCAGGGCTTCTCCACCGCGGTCTACCTCTCCGAGGAGCTGGAGCGGCCGCGCCGCAACGTCCCGCGGACGGTGCTCGCGACCCTGGCGATCTCCTCCGCCGTCATCCTCGTCCCGGTCATCGCGATCACCATGGGCGCCCCGGACCTGGAGGCGCTGACCTCCGGCGACCTCGGCGCGATGGTGACGGCCTGGTCGAACTCGGCCGTCGGCACCTTCGTCAGCCTGTGCGTGGCCCTGGCCATCGTCAACGCCGGCATCGTCATGGTCATCCAGAACTCCCGGGTGCTCTTCGCCTCGGCCCGCGACAAGGCCTGGCCCGAGCCGGTCAACCGCGGTCTGTCGCGGCTGGGCCGCTTCGGCTCCCCGTGGGTGGCCACGCTGCTGGTCGGCCTGCCGGGCGCGGCGATGTGCTTCGTCAACCTCGACACCCTCTACGGGGTGACCGGGGTGTCGGTGACCGGCATGTACCTGCTGGTCGCGGTGGCCGCGCTGTTCAGCCGGCGCGGGGCGCACGGCGAGAAGGCCGCCTGGCGGATGCCGCTGTGGCCGGCCGTGCCGGTCGTGCTGATCCTCGTGTTCGCGTACATCCTGACCCAGCAGGAGACCCGGTACCTGCTGTGGACCGGCGGGATCACCGCCGTGGCCACCCTCTACTGGGCGCTGTACCTGCGGCCGCGCACGGACTCGCGCTGGCTGGTGAGCATCCCCGACACGGAGGAGGCGGAGGCGGCGTAGCCGCACCGCACCGGGGGGCCGTCGCGATCCGCGGCGGCCCCCCGGGCCGTCCGGGGGTCAGCCGCCGGCTCCGCCGTCGGACAGGGCGATCGCGGTGTTGACCAGGCCGACGTGGCTGAACGCCTGCGGGAAGTTGCCGAGCTGGCGCCCGGCCCGGGTGTCGTACTCCTCGGCGAGCAGGCCCACGTCGTTGCGCACCGCCAGCAGCTTCTCGAAGAGCTCCCGGGCCTCCTTGGTCCGGCCGGTCATGTGCAGGGCGTCGACCAGCCAGAACGAGCAGGCCAGGAAGGCGCCCTCGTCGCCGGGCAGCCCGTCGACGGAGGGCCCTTCGGTGCTGTAGCGGCGGACCAGGCCGCTGCTGCCCAGTTCGGCCCGGACGGCGTCGACGGTGCCGATCACGCGGGGGTCGTCGGGCGGGAGGAATCCGACGCGCGGGATGAGCAGGGTGGCCGCGTCCAGCTCCCGGGAGCCGTAGTACTGCGTGAAGGTGCCCCGTTCGGGGTCGTACCCCTTGTCGCACACGTCGCGGTGCACCTCGTCCCGCATGGCCCGCCAGCGCTCGACGTCGCCCGGCAGCTGCGGGGCGTTCTCCAGGGTCCGCACGGCCCGGTCGGCAGCGACCCAGGCCATGACCTTGGAGTGGGTGAAGTGCCGGCGCGGGCCGCGCACCTCCCACAGCCCCTCGTCCGGGCGGTGCCAGTTGCGCTCCAGGAAGTCGAGCAGGGCCAGCTGGATCTTCCAGGAGTGCCGTTCCGAGGCCAGGCCGGAGGCCCGGGCCAGGTACAGGGCGTCCAGGACCTCCCCGTACACGTCCAGCTGGAGCTGGTCCACGGCGGCGTTCCCGACCCGGACCGGGGCGGAACCCGCGTAGCCGCGCAGCCAGGGCAGTTCGGTCTCGGGGATGCGGCGCTCGCCGGCGATGCCGTACATGATCTGGAGGTCGGCCGGGTCGCCCGCGACGGCGCGCAGCAGCCAGCCGCGCCAGGCCCGCGCCTCGTCGAGGAAGCCGGTGGACAGGAGGGACCCGAGGGTCAGGGTGGCGTCGCGGAGCCAGCAGTAGCGGTAGTCCCAGTTGCGGACCCCGCCGATCTCCTCGGGCAGCGAGGTGGTGGCGGCGGCCGCGATCCCGCCGGTGGGGGCGAAGGTGAGGGCCTTGAGGGTGATCAGGGAGCGGGTGACGGCCTCCTCGTACGGGCCCTCGTAACGGCACTGGCCGCTCCATGCGCGCCAGTCGGCGAGGCTCTGCTCCAGGGCCTCGTACGGGTCGACGGGCTCGGGGCGCGGTTCGTGCGAGGGGTGCCAGGTCAGTACGAAGGCGACCTTCTCGCCGGGGCCGACGGTGCACTCCGAGCGGGTGCTGCGGTCCTCGCCCCAGGTCCGTACGGGCGGCTCGCTGCGGAACCAGGCCGAGTCGGGTCCGGCGACCGCGACCCGGTCTTCCTCGCTGCGCCGGACCCAGGGAACGACGTGGCCGTAGTCGAAGCGCAGCCGCAGGGTGCTGCGGACGGTGACGCGGCCGGTGACCCCCTCGACGATGCGCATCACCTCGGGGGCCTCGTCGCGCTGCGGCATGAAGTCGACGACCTTGACGGTGCCCTCGTCGGTCTCCCAGTAGGACTCCAGGACCAGGGAGCCGTCCAGGTAGGCCCGCCGCGTGCACCGTTCGCCGTTCTCGGCGGCGGCCGGGGCGATGCGCCAGTGGCCGTTCTCCTTGTTGCCGAGGAGGGCGGCGAAACAGGCGGCGGAGTCGAAGTGCGGCAGGCACAGCCAGTCGATGGACCCGTCACGGCCGACCAGCGCGCTGGTCATCAGGTCGCCGATGAGTGCGTAGTCTTCGATGGGTTGTGTCATTCATCCGCTTTTCCCCCAAACGCGGGGGGCCAATCAGCCCGCCTGGGGGTCGGTGGCGGTGCGGGCGGCCTCGACGTTGGCGGCCATCCGGCGCAGCACCTTGAGCGCGGTGACGTACTCCGCGTCGTCGATGCCCTCGTGGACGACGGCGCGCTGCTCGGTGACGAGGGCGCGCAGCCGCACCCGGGCCGCCTCCCCCTCGCCGGTCAGGCGGAGGCGGCCGTCCTCGTCGGCGTGGAGCCAGCCGCGGTGGAGCAGCTGGTCGACGACGCGGGCGATCTCGTGGGGCCCGTCCGCGAGGGGGGTCAGCTGGGCGGCCACCTCCTCGCGGACGGGTGCGCCGGCTCCGCCGTTCACCCGGTTGAGCACCCAGTACTGGGGCTGCGTGACGTCGATACGCGCCATGGCGTCGCGCAGGTGGCGGGTGACGGCCTCGTGGGCGAGCCCGCTCCAGTAGCCGATGGGCTGGGTGGCGAGCGCGTCGTCGGAGGCGGCCGGGTCGGCGGGTGCCTGGTCGGTGGTGTTGCCGGTGGGCGTTTTCATGATCACGACGCTACAGGCGGCCCGCCCGGTGGCCTCAGCCGCGGATGATCAGGGTCACGACGGCGAGCAGCACGCCGAGGGCGAGGGCCTGGGCGCCGAGAGCGAGGCGGTGGGCGCGCAGGGCGGGGACGGGCAGCAGCCGGTCGACGGCGTGGCGGCCGGGGCCGGTCAGGGTGAGGGCGGCGGCGGCCACGGCGAGCAGCAGCTCGTACTCCATGCCCTTCGGGGCGAAGAAGGCGCCGGCGCCGTGGACGGCCACGGCGTTGATCATCGTGCCGGTGACGGCCGCGCCGGCGAGCGGGGTGAGCAGGCCGAGGGCGAGACCGAGGCCGCCGAGGGTCTCGGTCAGGCCGGCGAGGACGGCCATGGCGTCGCCCGCCGGGTAGCCGCTGGCGGTGAAGAACTGGCCGGTTCCGCCGATCCCGCCGCCGCCGAACCAGCCGAAGAGCTTCTGGGTGCCGTGGGCGGCCACGGTGAGACCGAGGACGACGCGCAGCAGGAGCAGTCCGGCGTCGTGGGCGGAGGTGTCGGCGGCGGGGACGGGGACGGCCGGGGATGCGGCGGGGGTCTTCGTCGCGGTGACGGTGGCGCTGCTCATGGGGGTCCTTCCGGTCGGGCGGCCCGAGGGATTTGGTTCAAATTCGAACCTGCTTGAGTCCGACCCTAGTCACGGATGAGCCGTTGATTCAAATTCGAACGATCCGTGTACCCTGGCGCCATGGGTGAAACGAGATGGCTGGACGACCGCGAGATGCGGGCCTGGAGGGCCTTCCTGGCCGCCTCCGCACTGGTGAACCGACGGCTCGACCAGCAGCTGAAGGACGACTCCGGACTCTCCCACCCCCAGTACGAGATCCTCGTGCGGCTCGCCGCGGCGCCGGACCAGGAGCTGCGGATGACGGAACTCGCCAACGGGCTGATCAACTCCAAGAGCGGCCTGACCTACCAGGTCGGCCAGATGGAGAAGGCCGGCCTGGTCCGGCGCCGCAGCTGCCCCTCGGACGTCCGGGGCGTCTTCGCCGTCCTCACGGACGCGGGCCGCGCCCGTCTGGAGGAAGCCGCCCCCGGCCACGTCACGGCGGTCCGCGAGGCCCTCGTGGACGTCCTCACCCCCGACCAGCTGGACGCCCTCGCCGACGGCCTCGGCGAGGTCGGCCGCCGCCTGCGCGCCCAGGGCGCCTGACGGGCTCGGCTCCTAGGGCCTGGGCCTGGACCAGGGGGCTCCCGGGGCGTCGGAGCCGGGGCGGAGCCCCAGTTCCCGCAGCAGGTTGACCGCCATCATGGCGGTGAACAGCGGGTTCGGGTTGGCGCCCGTGACGCCCAGTGCGGTGGCGGCCTCCGCGCAGCCCTCGGTGAACGCGTCCGGCCGGACCGGGCCGGGGCCGCCGGCCAGCGCGAGGGCCGCCGCGTGCAGGGCGGCCGCCTGGTCCAGCATCCGGTCCAGATGGGACACCGCCCCGGGGCCCCGGCGCAGGGCGAAGGTGTGCCCGTCGGTGAGGACGGCCGCCGCGCCCTCCTCCAGGAGGCGGGCGGCGGAACCCAGCGCCGACTGGATCTTGAGCTGGTCGGCGTCGGGCATGGGGCCGCAGGGACCGTTGGCCTCGTCGGAGAGGTGCAGGACGCCGGAGTCCCGGAGGTGCACGATCACGTGCCCGGCGCAGTGGCCCTGGCTGCGCAGCACCCGGACCGCGCCGTCGGCGAAGGTCCAGCCGCCGAAGCGCAGCGAGCCGATCCGGATCCGCTCCGGCGGCCGTTCCTCGTAGGTCCGGGTCGTCGCGCCGAAGGGCCGCAGCGGCCGGAAGAGCGAGACGATGTGCTCGGCGGCCTCCCGGGGCGGCGCGGGCAGCACGCCCAGCCCGGCGACGCGCTCGAAGGCCCGGACCCAGTACGCCACCGGGTCCCGCATCTGGCCGAGGTCGGCGGCGGGGACGTAGTGCTCCGCCGGTACGCCCAGCAGGTCGGCCAGGTCGTTGTTGCCGACGTGGTCCGGGTGCCCGTGGGTGGTCAGCAGCAGCACCCGGGACCAGGGGCCGACCCGCCCGGCCGCCTCCCGGAGCGCCTCGCGGAAGGGCTCCGTGACACCGGTGTCGACCAGCACCAGGGTCTCGCCGGTCCGGTGGACGAGGGCGTTGGCCACGTCGGGCCGCCCGTGGACCAGGTCCAGCTCCTGCCCGGCGACCAGTACGGTCCTCTCGTCGATCCCGATCGGATCACCCAGCGCGGCCACGGTTCCTCCCGCGGAGCCGTCGCGGGCGCAACGGGCCCCGCCGCCGAGGCTACGCCGCCCCCGCGCCTCCCGCCCCCGCCCGCCGCGCCGCCCGGCCCGGCTCCGGTAAAGGCGGCCGCCGCATCCGCGTTCCGCCACCTCGGCGGGGTCCTCTGCCCTACGGTCGGCAGCAGGTCGCGACACGACCCCCATCGCACCGGGAGGTTTCCGTGAAGATGCTCCTCAACTCACCCGACACCGTGGTCACCGACGCCCTGCGCGGCATGGCCGCCGCGCACCCCGAGCTCGACGTCGACGTGGAGCGGCAGGTCGTCGTGCGGCGCGACGCCCGGGCCGGCGGGCGGGTCGGGCTGGTGTCCGGGGGCGGGTCCGGGCACGAGCCGCTGCACGCCGGGTTCGTGGGCCCCGGGATGCTCTCGGCCGCCTGCGCCGGCGCCGTGTTCACCTCTCCGGTGCCCGACCAGGTGCTGTACGCGGCCGGCGCCGTCGACGCCGGTCAGGGGGTGCTGTTCGTCGTCAAGAACTACACCGGCGACGTGCTGAACTTCCGGATGGCCGCCGAGCTGGCCGAGGAGGACGGCCTGCGGGTGGAGCAGGTGCTCGTCGACGACGACGTCGCCGTCACCGACAGCCTCTACACGGCCGGCCGGCGCGGCACGGGCGCCACCCTCTTCGTCGAGAAGATCGCCGGAGCGGCCGCCGAGGAGGGCGCCCCGCTGGAACGGGTCGCCGCCCTCGCCCGGCAGGTCAACGCCTCCTCCCGCAGTTTCGGGGTGGCGCTCGGCGCCTGCACCACCCCCGCGAAGGGCAGCCCGACCTTCGACCTCCCCGACGGAGAGCTGGAGTTGGGCGTCGGCATCCACGGCGAACCCGGCCGGGAGCGGCGCGCGATGATGACCTCGCGGGAGATCGCGGAGGTGGCGGTGGCGGCCGTACTGGACGACCTGGCGCAGTCGGGGCCGCCGGCCGGTCCCGTGCTGCTGCTGGTCAACGGCATGGGCGCGACCCCGCTGCTGGAGCTGTACGGGTTCCACGCGGAGGTGGCCGCGGTCCTGGCCGCCCGGGGCGTGCCGGTGGCGCGGGCGCTCGTCGGAAACTACGTCACTTCCCTGGACATGGCAGGCTGTTCGGTGACCGTGTGCCGGGCGGACGAGGAGCTGCTGCGGCTGTGGGACGCGCCGGTGCGGACGGCCGCCCTGCGCTGGGGCTGCTGAGCACATGGCGGACGTACGGGAAGGCGGAGGAGACGGGATGCGGGACGCGGAGTTCTTCCGGCGCTGGATGGAGGCCGCCGCGACGGCGGTGGAACGGGAGGCGGACCGGCTCACCGAGCTCGACTCCCCCATCGGGGACGCCGACCACGGAGCCAACCTGCTGCGCGGCTTCACGGCCGTGCGCGCGGCGCTGGCCGGGGCGGACCCGGAGGCCGCGCCCGGGGCACTGCTCCAGCTGGCCGGCCGCACCCTGATCTCCACGGTGGGCGGCGCGTCCGGACCGCTGTACGGCACGCTGCTGCGGCGCACCGGCAAGGAGCTCGGGGAAGCCGCCGCGGTCTCCGACGAGGAGCTGCGCGGGGCCCTGGACGCGGGCGTGGACGCGGTGGCCCGGCTGGGCGGGGCGGCCCCGGGCGACAAGACGATGCTGGACGCGCTGGTCCCGGGGGTCGCGGCGCTGGGTACGTCCTACCGTGCCGCCGGGGAGGCGGCGCAGGGCGGGGCGCTGGCGACGGTTCCGATACTGGCCCGCAAGGGCCGCGCCAGCTACCTCGGGGAGCGCAGCATCGGGCACCAGGACCCGGGAGCCGCCTCGGCCGCCCTGCTGCTGGGCGCACTGGCCGACACCGCGGAGGGGGCCGCGTGAGCGGCGGGGCGCCGGTGGTCGGGATCGTGCTGGTGTCGCACAGCGCCGGGGTCGCGGAGTCGGTGGCGGAGCTGGCCCGGGGCATCGCCGCGGGCGGTGCGGTGGCCCCGGTGTCCCCCGCGGGAGGCACCCCCGACGGCGGGCTGGGCACGAGCGCGGAGCTGATCACGGCGGCCGCGGCGGCGGTGGACCGGGGGGCCGGGGTCGCGCTGCTGGTGGACCTGGGCAGCTCGGTACTGACCGTGAAGGCGCTCCTGGAGGACGGGGAACTCCCGCCCGGATCGCGTCTGGTGGACGCCCCGTTCCTGGAGGGCGCGGTGGCGGCGGTGGTCGCCGCGTCTGCGGGGGCCCCGCTGGAGGGTGTGGTGGCGGCGGCCGAGGAGGCGTACGGGTACCGCAAGGGGTGACCGTGCCCCTGCCGCTGCCGCGGGGGGGGTGCGCGAGTGCCGCTGCGCGGGGCGAGGTCCCCTACCCGCCCTTCGCCCGTTCCCTGGGGGCTCCGCCCCCAGACCCCCGCGCCTCAAACGCCGGCGAGGCTTAATCAGCCCCGCCGGC
>NZ_JBIVEG010000007.1:233225-320986 GCF_044747545.1 Streptomyces sp. NPDC090077 | reverse complement strand
GCGGGGGGGCGCCCCGCCCACCCCCCCCCCGCCGGCGCTTGAGGCGCGGGCGCGGTAGCGCCGTATCGGGTCAGGGGCAGAGCCCCGGCCCCCTCAGCCCCGCCGGCGTTTGAGGCGACGGGCGCACAGCGCTCGTACGGGCTCGGGGGCGGAGCCCCGGCTCCCTCAGCCCCGCCGGCGTCTGAGGCGACGGGCGCACAGCGCTCGTACGGGCTCGGGGCGGAGCTCCGACTCCCCCAGCCCCGCCGGCGTTTGAGGCGCGGGTCCGGGCAGCGCTCGGGGAACGGTGGAAGGGCGGGTAGGGGACCCAGCTCCGCGCAGCGGCACACCACCCGCAGACGGCAGACGGCCCCGGCCGCTGACCGGCAGGGCAACGCCCCCGCCCGGCAAGGGCAGGGGCAGGGGTCAGGCAGCCAGCAGCGGACTTCCGCTCCGGCGGAGCCAGGCGCGGTACGGCGGGGTGCGGAGGGCGGCTTCGCGGTAGGCCTCGCGGAGGTCGTCGAAGACCTCCGCGTGCTCCCCCGGCCGGGTCGCGAGGAGCAGCCGTACCGCCAGCGGGTCCCCCGACAGCGGCCGGATGGCCATGTCGTCCCGCGGCCCGGACGTCGGCTGGCACGGCGCCACCGCCTCGCCGGACACGATCAGCGAGGCCGCCGTGTGGTAGTCGGCGTGCAGCACGGGCGGGTCGACGCCCGCGCCCGCGAAGGCCCGCCTGAGGCCGTCCCATTCACCGTCGACCGAGGGGTCCACCGTCCAGCGGTCCCCGGCCAGGTCCTCTAACGCCACCACCGGCGACCGCGCGGCGGGGTGGTCCAGCGACATGGACACGAACTGCGGCTCGCGGTCCATCAGCACCCGCAGTTCCAGCCCCTCCGGCACCCGCAGCGGACTGCCCTCCACCTCGTGCACGAACGCCACGTCCAGCTGCCCGCCCGCCGCCATCCGCAGCAGCGCGTTCGCCGAGACGTCGACCACCAGCGAGGTCTCCGTGTCCGGCGCCCGCCGGTGCAGCCGCCGCAGCCAGCCCGGCAGGGCCCGGCTCGCCGTCGAACCGATGCGCAGCCGGGGCCCGTTCGCCGCCGCCCGGGCCTCGGCGACCAGCGCGGCCATGTCCGCGAGCAGCGGCCGCGCCCGCCCCAGCACCGTGCGCCCGAAGGGGGTCGGCCGGCAGCCGGTCCGTTCGCGCAGGAACAGTTCGCCGTCCAGGGCCCGTTCGATGCGGCGCAGTTGCGTCGTCAGGGAGGGCTGGCTCACGCCGAGTTGCCGGGCGGCCTTGTGCAGACTGCCGGCGTCCTCGATCGCGCAGAGTGCGCGCAGGTGCCTCACCTCGAGCTCCATGACCCGAGGGTAGGCGGGCCCCGCGGACCGCACCAGCCACCGATAGCCCCCCGAATCCCGCCATTCTCACGCCAGTTGACCACCGTGCTTCTTGCCGAAACCTGCCCGATAGCCCTGCGCTATCGGGGTCTGACATCATCCCCCGGCCCCATCGGCTCCCGCAGACTCCGGTACCGGATGACCCATCCACCCCCCACCGCACCAGCCGAGTAGGAGCCCCCCACATGCGCCACTCCCGCAGGAACATGCTGTCCGCCGCCGCCGTCGGCCTCGGCGTCGCCGCCGCCCTCGGCGGCGTCGTCCCGACCGCCGGGGCCGCGGCCGCGTCACCGGCCGGCAGCCCGGCGAGCTACGCCGCGTACGAGCGTTCGGCGGAGAACGACGCCGCCACCCGGGCCTTCTTCGAGGCCGTGAAGCGGTCGGTCGCCGAGCAGCGGGCCGCGAACCCGGGCGCGGCCGCCGTCACCGTCACCTACAACACCCGCAGCGCGCCGAGCTTCCGTACCCAGATAGCCAGCTCCACCCGGATCTGGAACAGCTCGGTCACCAACGTGAAGCTCCAGGAGGTGTCCTCGGGCGGGAACTTCTCGTACCGCGAGGGCAACGACTCCCGCGGTTCGTACGCCAGCACGGACGGCCACGGGCGGGGCTACATCTTCCTGGACTACCGGCAGAACCAGCAGTACAACTCGACCCGCGTGACGGCGCACGAGACCGGTCACGTGCTGGGCCTGCCGGACCACTACTCGGGTCCGTGCAGCGAGCTGATGTCGGGCGGCGGTCCGGGCACCTCGTGCACGAACGCCAACCCGAACAGCGCCGAGCGGGCGCGCGTCAACCAGCTGTGGGCCAACGGCCTGGTCGCCTCGGGCCTGGACGCCAAGAACTAGGGCGGACCCGAGGGCTACCCCACGGGGTCGTAGAGGGTGCAGTCCGGGTTCCGGCAGGGACCCGGGCTCCACTCGGGTACGAAGATCCCCAGGGACTTGCGCCGTCGGAGCAACGTCTCCACGGCACGCCCGCAGGCCGGACACGTCTGCTGCTCGTGTCCGGCCCGCGGGGCGACCGTCCCGCGCTCGTGCTGCTGCTGTTCACCGGCCATACCTCCACGGTAGGCCGGTTTCGTGCGTGATGGCGCGGCCGGTCAGCGCTTGACGTCGTACGAGGTGACGACCTGGCCGCCGCCGAGGGCGGTGCAGCCGGTCAGCTCCAGGGGGCGCACCCCGAACCCGGCGCGGGACATCGGCATGCCGGTCCCGACGACGACGGGGTAGGTCTTGACGATGTACTCGTCGATCTCGTCCGCCAGCTGGGCCGCGAGGTCGGCGCCGCCGCACAGCCAGATGCCGAGGCCGTCCCGGGCCTTCATCTCGCGCACCGCGGCGACGAGGTCGCCGCTGATCAGCCGCACCTCCGGGTCGGGGGAGGCGGTGAGGCTGCGCGAGACCACGTACTGCTCGGGGATGTGGCCGTAAGGGCTGGGCATGCCCGCCTTGAGGCCGGGCTCGTACGTGTTGCGGCCCATGATCACCGCGTCGAAGCGCCGGGGTGCGGCGTCCTCGATGCCGAGCTGCTTGCGCCCTGCGCCCGAGATCGTCTCCGGGTACTCGGCGGTCAGGAGGCCGATGAACTCCGGGTCGACGTAGCTGTAGATGAAATCGGCATCGCCGTCCGGGGCTCCGATGAAGCCGTCGACGGTGGTGGCGATGAAGTACGTGAGCTTGCGCAAGCGATTCTCTTCCTTCGGGGAGTGCCGCCGCACCGGGGCACGTCAGCGAAAGTACTTCATGTGAAGTACTTTGCCAACCCCCGTTCGCGGGATGCGCGCGTTCAGCCCCGCGGCTTGCGCCACATCGGCCACATCAGCGGCCCCTCGGGCAGCCGCACCGCCTCACCGGTGAACTCCCACCCGAGCCGCTCGTACAGCACCTTGCTGCGCTCGCTGCTCGCCTCCAGATAGGCCGGGACCCCGTCCCGGTCGCAGCGCTCCAGCACCGGCCGCATCAGCTCGGTGCCCAGCCCCTCCCCCTGCCGGCCCGGGGCGACCGCGATCATCAGCAGGTACTCGTGCTCCTCGGCGGTGGGGTGCACCGCCCCGGTGAGCCGGCCGACCAGTTCGCAGCGCTCGTTGTCCGGGTCGGCGACCGCCCGCATCTTCGCCGGCACCTCGTCCTCCCCCTCCGGCTCCCCCGCCGGGACCCGCAGCCACAGCGCGGCCGCCGAGCCGTCCACCGCGTAGTCGATCCGGCCCCCGGCCAGCGTGACGTCCACGAACACCCCGAGGAACCTGCCGTGCACGGCGGCCCGGTGCTCCGGGTCCGGGAACACCCAGTTGCTCACCGGGTCGTCCCGGAAGGCCTCGTCCAGCAGGCGCGCGATCGCGTCCCGGTCCGACCGATCCGCCTGACGTATCTCCAGCACCACGGGGTCACACCCTTCACTCACAGGTCAACTGCCGCGAGTGATCCTAGAGTTGCCCCGCTCCCCCGCCACCGCCCGCCCGGGAAAAGGCCTGTTCCGGCGCCCCGCAGCGCCGGAACAGACCGCTCCGCGGCACCGGAACGAGCCGGCCGCTACTTGGTGCGCCGCGTCACGAACTCCGCGAGCGCCAGCAGCCCGCCCGCCGCACCGAGGTCGGGCACCGCCCGGGACAGCTCCTGCACCGCCCGGCCCATCCGGTCGGCGGCGTGGGCCTGCGCCCAGTCGCGGCCGCCGGCCCGCTCCACCGCCCGGGCGGCCCGGGGCACGTCGTCCTCCTTGAGCGGACCCGCGTACAGGAGCCCCAGCTCCTCCCCGGCCTCCGTGCCCGAGGTGAGGGCGGCCACCACCGGGAGGGACTTCTTGCGGGCGAGGAGGTCGGCCCCGGCGGGCTTGCCGGTGTGCCCGGGGTCGCCCCAGATGCCGATCAGGTCGTCGATCAGCTGGAAGGCCAGCCCCGCCTCCCGCCCGAAGGCGTCCATCGCCTCGACCTCGTCCGGCCCCGCACCCGCGTACAGCGCGCCCAGCGCGCAGGCGCAGCCGAGGAGCGCCCCGGTCTTGGCCGCCGCCATGGTCAGGCACTCGTCGAGCGAGACGTGCGTGCGCTCCTCGAAGGCGCAGTCCGCCTGCTGCCCCTCGCACAGCTCGACGACGCAGGCCGCGAGCCGGGCCGAGGCCCGCGCCGAGGCCGGGTGCGGGTCCTCGGCGAGCAGCCGCAGCGCGAGCGCCATCATGGCGTCGCCCGCGAGGATCGTGTGCGGGGTCCCGAAGACGGTCCAGGCGGTGGGCCGCCCGCGGCGGCGCACGTCCCGGTCGATGATGTCGTCGTGCAGCAGGGTGAAGTTGTGCGCGAGCTCCACGGCCGCCGCCGCCCGTACGGCGCCCCGCAGGGCCTCGGGGGGCGCCCCCAGGGCCTGCGCCGAGGCGAGGACGAGCGCGGGCCGGATGGCCTTGCCCGCACCGCCCGCGGCCGGGCTGCCGTCCTCGTGCTCCCAGCCGAAGTGGTACATCGCCACCCGGCGCATCGCGCCGGGCAGGCCCTCGACGGCCCGGCGCAGTTCCGGGTCGACCGTTCCTCTCGCACCTTCCAGCAGGGCCGCCGCTTCCTGCCCCTCGCCCGTGACGACGGTGTCGGCGGTCACCGGTCCCAGCGGCCGATCTCGACGTTCTCCAGGACGCCGAGCGCGTCCGGCACCAGGACGGCGGCGGAGAAGTAGGCGGTGACCAGGTAGGACATGATCGCCCGGTCGTCGATGCCCATGAAGCGCACGGACGTGCTGGGCTCGATCTCGTCGGGGATGCCGGGCTGGTGGAGGCCGATGACGCCCTGTTCCTCCTCGCCGGTGCGCATGCACAGGATGGAGGTCGTCCGGGCGGCGCTGATCGGGATCTTGGTGGACGGGAAGATCGGCACGCCCCGCCAGGCCGTCACGCGGGTGCCGGCGACATCGACCGTGTCCGGGTAGAGCCCGCGCCGGTTGCACTCGCGTCCGAAGGCGGCGATGGCCTGGGGGTGTGCCAGGAACAGCTTGGAGTCGCGCCGCATGGCGAGCAGTGCGTCGAAGTCGTCCGGGGTGGGCGCGCCGTCGTGGGGCTGGATGCGCTGGTCGTAGTCGGCGTTGTGGAGGAGGCCGAACTCCGGGTTGTTGAGCATCTCGTGCTCCTGGCGCTCCCGCAGCGCCTCGACCGTGAGCCGCAGCTGCTGCTCGGTCTGGTTCATCGGGTGGTTGTAGAGGTCGGCGACGCGGGTGTGGACGCGCAGGACCGTTTGTGCAATCGAGAGTTCGTACTCGCGCGGGCGCGGTTCGTAGTCGGCGAAGGCGCGGGGGAGGACGGCCTCGCCGGCGTGGCCGGCGGACAGCTCGATCGCGGCCTCGCCGTACGGGTTGGTGCGCCGCACCGGCCGGGTGCGCAGGTGGTCGAGGTGCGCCCGCAGCGAGTCGGCCCGGTCGGCGAGGAGCAGGAAGTCCTGCCGGGACAGCACGAGGGCCGTGCCGGGGGTGACGGCGCGGGCGGTGTACTCCCAGATGGCCGCCCCGTCGGTGAGCGAGGCCTCGCCGAAGTAGGCGCCGTCGGCGACGGTCCGCAGGACCGCGTCCTCGCCGTAGGGGCCGGGGCCGATCTGTTCGACGCGGCCGTGGGCGAGCAGGAAGACCTCGTCGGAGGGGCTGCCGAAGGAGGTGAGCTGCTGCCCGGCCTCGAAGTCGACCTGGCGGCAGCGCTCGGCGAGTTCGGCGAGGACCTCCGCGTCCCCGTACTCGCGCAGCAGCGGGAGCTCGCCGAGTTCGGCCGGGATGACCTGGACCCGGGAGCCGGTCTTCACGAACTCCACGACGCCGTTGCCGACGGTGTGGCTGAGGCGGCGGTTGACCCGGTAGGTGCCGCCCTGCACCGAGACCCACGGGAGCGTCTTGAGGAGCCACCGCGCGGTGATCTCCTGCATCTGCGGCGCGGACTTGGTCGTGGTTGCCAAGTTCCGCGCGGCCGCGGTCCCGAGACTGCTCTGCGGTGTCCGGGATTCGGCTTCGGAGCCTGCCTGGACCGACATGTATTTCCTTCCGATCACTCCATGGTCTGCGGAACGGAAGCCTTCCAGCGCGGTGCGTGACGGGACCACTACACAAACGGGTGGGACTGGAACCCGGGAGCCGGGGGCATGCTCAAAGGTTCAACGGCTTCACATTTCCTCCCGCAGACCTCACCGGTTTCGGCCATCGCGCGCGCCGGGGGCTCTTAATTTGTATCTGCGATGCCACTTTTCTATCCTGTGGTCATGCGGCTGACGCGATTCACGGACCTGGCGCTGCGCGTGCTCATGCGCCTGGCCGTCGAGGACACGGACCTCCCCACCACCCGCGAGGTGGCGGCGACCATGGAGGTTCCGTACACCCACACCGCCAAAGTGGTCGCCAGGCTGCAGCATCTCGGACTGGTCGAGGCCCGGCGCGGCCGCGGCGGCGGGCTCGCGCTCACCGCCGCCGGGCGCGCCGCCTCGGTGGGCGGGGTGGTGCGCGAGCTGGAGGGCGCGGGCGACGTCGTGGACTGCGACGGCGCCACCCCGTGCCCGCTGCGCGGGGCCTGCGTCCTGCGCGGCGCGCTCCGCCGGGCCCAGGAGGCCTTCTTCGCCGCACTGGACCCGCTCACGGTGAACGAGCTGGTGGCGGCCCCCACGGGACCCCTGCTGCTCGGCCTTTCGAGCGGCGGCGGCCGAGTGGCCGATTGACCGCACCCCCCGGCCCGCCTTCGAACGGATCTCCGTATGGCGGCGGACCTCTCCGAGCCCTTTAATACGAATCTGCGATACCAATTAAGCGAGGAGCCGCCATGCTGTCGGAGAAGTCGACCGCGACCGTACGCGCCACCCTGCCCGCCGTCGGGGCCGCCATCACGGACATCACGGAGCTGTTCTACGCGAAGCTCTTCGCGGCCCACCCGGCCCTGCTCCGGGACCTGTTCAACCGCGGCAACCAGAACGCCGGACTCCAGAAGCAGGCCCTGGCCGGCTCGATCGCCGCCTTCGCCACCCACCTCGTGGCGCACCCCGACACCCGGCCCGACGTGATGCTGAACCGCATCGCCCACAAGCACGCCTCCCTCGGCGTCACCCGCGCGCAGTACCCGGTCGTCCACCGGCACCTCTTCGAGGCGATAGCCGAGGTCCTCGGCGAGGCCGTGACCCCCGAGGTCGCCGAGGCCTGGGACGAGGTGTACTGGCTGATGGCGAACGCCCTGACCGCCATCGAGGAGCGGCTCTACGCCGAGCGGCAGGTGCTCGCCGGGGACGTCTGGCGGGAGTGGACGGTGGCCGCGCGGGTCGAGGAGACGGCCGACTGCACCACCTTCCACCTGACCCCCTCCGACGGCGCGCCCGCCCCCGGCTTCGCGCCCGGCCAGTACGTCTCGGTGCAGGTGGAACTCCCCGACGGCGCCCGCCAGATCCGCCAGTACAGCCTCTCCAGCTCCCCCGGCTCCCCCCTCCGCTCGATCACCGTCAAGCGGGTCCACGGCGGCGCCGGCCCCGACGGCGAGGTCTCGAACCACCTCCACGCCCGGATCCGCACCGGCGACGCCCTGCGCGTCTCGGCGCCGTACGGGGACCTGGTCCTCCAGGACACGGGCTCGCCCGTCCTGCTGGCCTCGGCGGGCATCGGCTGCACCCCGATGCTGTCGATGCTGGAGCACCTGGCCGACACCGGACACACCGGCAGGGTCACCGTGGTGCACGCCGACCGCAGCCCCGCCGACCACGCCCTGCGCGCGGACCACCGCGCCCTGACCCACAAGCTCGCCGACGCCGAAGCCCGCTTCTGGTACGCGGCGGGGGCCGAGGCCGGGGACTCCACCGGGCTCGTCGACCTCGGTGGCCTCCCCGTGGCCCGCGGCACGAAGGCGTACCTGTGCGGGCCGCTCCCCTTCATGCGGTCGGTGCGCGCCCAGCTGATCGCCGCGGGCGTCCCGGCCGCCGACATCCACTACGAGGTCTTCGGCCCGGACCTGTGGCTGGCCTCCGCGTGACGGCTGGCCGAAAGACGCCCTAGCCCCGGAAGGGCCGCCTCCGCTACACCGTTAAGTGACGGAACGAACACACACGGTGAAAGGAGGCGGCCATGTCCGCACCCATGTCCGCTGACCGCTTCATCCAGGCGCTGCGCGCCGAGGGCCTGACCGTCGTCGAGGTCGGCACCTGGCGCACCCGCAACCGCAACCACAGGGGCCCCTGGGGGCCCGTGCACGGGGTCATGGTCCACCACACCGTCACGCACGGCACCGCGTACACCGTGGAGCTCTGCCGCGACGGCGACTCCGCCCTGCCCGGCCCCCTCTGCCACGGAGTCATCACCAAGGACGGCCGGGTCCACCTCGTCGGCTACGGCCGCACCAACCACGCCGGCGCCGGCGACTCCGACGTCCTGGCGGCCGTGATCGCCGAGAAGCGGCTCCCCCCGGACAACGAGACCGACACCGACGGCAACCGCCACTTCTACGGCTTCGAGTGCGAGAACCTCGGCGACGGCCACGACCCCTGGCCGCCCGCACAGCTCGACGCCATCGCCCGCGCGGCCGCCGCCGTCTGCCGGGTCCACGGCTGGGGCGCCCGCTCGGTCATCGGCCACCGCGAATGGCAGCCCGGCAAGATCGACCCCAGGGGCTTCACCATGGACTGGCTGCGCGAACGCGTCGCCGACCGCCTCAAGTGACCCCCTGCACCACCCCGCGCCCGCCCTGACAATGGGCAGGTGACCCACCCCGAACTGCGCCCCCGCCCGCCGTCCCCCCTCGTCGAGGCGGCCGACGAACGCTTCGCCGCGCACGGGGTACGGCTCCTCCTCAAGCGGGACGACCTCGTCCACCCGGAGCTCCCCGGCAACAAGTGGCGCAAGCTCGCGCCGAACCTCCGGGCGGCGCTGGAGGCGGGCCGCGGCCGGCTCGCCACCTTCGGGGGCGCCTACTCCAACCACCTCCGGGCCACCGCGGCCGCCGGCCGGCTGCTCGGCCTGGAGACGGTCGGCATCGTCCGGGGCGACGAGCTGGCCGGACGCCCCCTCAACGACTCCCTCGCCCGCTGCGCCGCCGACGGCATGCGGCTCCACTTCACCACCCGCTCCGAGTACCGCCGCAAGGCCGACCCGGACACGCGGGACCGCCTGCTGGCCGCCGCCGGGGCCGCGGACGCGTACGTCGTCCCCGAGGGCGGCAGCAACGCGCTCGCCCTCACCGGCTGCGCGGAGCTCGGCCGCGAGCTGCGCGGGGCCTGCGACGTGGCGGCGGTGGCCTGCGGCACGGGCGGCACCCTGGCCGGCCTCGCGGCGGGGCTGGCCCCGGGGCAGCGGGCGCTGGGCGTACCGGTGCTGGCCGGCGGCTTCCTGGAAGCGGAGATACGTTCCCTCCAGGCGGCGGCCTTCGGCGGCCCGGCCGGGAACTGGACCCTGGCGGAGGGCTTCGACCACGGGGGCTACGCCCGGATCCCGCCCGCGCTCGACGCCTTCGCCGCCGACTTCGAGTCCCGGCACGGGCTCCCGGTGGAGCGGATCTACGTCGCGAAGCTCCTCTGGGCCCTGCACGCCCTGACGGCGTCCGGCGCCTTCCCCCGGGGCACGACCGTGACCGCCGTCATCACGGGCCGCCCGTAGCCCCGCCCGCGTACCGCCGCGCGGACCCGCGCCTCGAACGCCGGCGGGGCTCGATCCGGCCGGGCGGGGCCGGGGTCAGCCCGACTCCTCCCGATACGCCGCCGCCTCCTCCAGGTCCAGCCGGCGCAGCAGCGCGCGGAGCATCTCGTCGTCGATGCGGCGGCGGTCGCGGAGGGAGACGAAGACCTCGCGCTCGGCCCCGATCATCTCCCGGGCCAGCCGCCGGTAGACGTCGTCCGCCGACTCCCCCGTCAGCGGGTTGACCTCGCCCAGCCGCTCCCACACCGCGTTGCGCCGCCGTTCCAGCACCGTCCGCAGCCGGTCCGCCAGCGGCGGCGGCAGGGTGCCGTTCTCCGGCCGCTCCAGGAGCTCCGCCAGCCGCTCCTCCGCCGCCCGCGAGGCCTCGCTCTGCGCCTGCGCCTCCGCGAGGGTCTCCGCCTGCACGTCCCGCGGCGGCAGCTTCAGCGCCCTGATCAGGGGCGGCAGGGTGAGGCCCTGCACCACCAGGGTGCCGATGACGGTCGTGAAGGTGAGGAAGAGGATCAGGTTCCGGTGCGGCACGTCCATCGGCACGGAGAACGCGATCGCCAGCGAGACGACACCGCGCATCCCGGCCCATCCGACGACCACCGGGGACTTCCAGTCGGTCTCCGGCTCCCGCTGCCGGATCCGCTCCGACACCCACCTCGGCACGAAGGTGGCCGGGAACACCCACAGGAACCGTGCCGCGACCACCGCGAGGAACACCGCGAGGGCGTACCAGGCCGCGACCGCCCCCTCGTACTCGCCGAGCCCCTTGAGGACCACCGGCAGCTGGAGCCCGATCAGCGCGAACACCACCGACTCCAGCACGAAAGCGACCACCTTCCACACGGCCTCCTCCTGGAGCCGCGTGGCGAAGTCGACCTGCCAGTTGCGGTGGCCGAGGTACAGCCCGACGACGACCACGGCCAGCACCCCCGAGGCGTGCACCCGCTCCGCCGCCGCGTACGCCACGAACGGGATCAGCAGCGACAGGGTGTTCTGCAGCAGCGGCTCCTTCAGCCGCTTCCTCAGCTGGTGGATGGGGACCATCAGCAGCAGGCCCACCCCGACCCCGCCCACCGACGCCAGCAGGAACTCCGCGACCCCGCCCGCCCAGCCGGCGCTCACGCCGACCGCCGCGGCCAGCGCCACCTTGTAGGCGGTGATGGCCGTGGCGTCGTTCACCAGGGACTCGCCCTGGAGGATCGTCGTCATCCGGTTCGGCAGCCCCAGCCGCCGCGCGATCGCCGTCGCCGCGACCGCGTCCGGCGGCGCGACCACCGCCCCCAGCACCAGCGCCACCGGCAGCGACAGCCCCGGGACCAGCAGGTACGCGACGTAGCCGACGGCGAGCGTCGCGAAGAGCACGTAGCCCACCGACAGCAGCGCGATCGGCCGCGCGTTGGCCCGCAGGTCCAGGTACGAGCTGTCCACCGCCGCCGTGTGCAGCAGCGGCGGGAGCAGCAGCGGCAGCACGATGTGCGGGTCGAGGGCGTACGAGGGCACCCCCGGCACGTACGCGGCGATCAGACCCGCGGCGACCAGCAGCAGCGGGGCCGGGACGGGCGTGCGCCGGGCGACGCCCGCCACGGCGGCGCTCCCGGCGACCAGCGCCACCAGCGGCAGTACCTCCATCGAAGATCCATCCCCATCCGTCGTCACCGTCGTCGCGCCCGCACCCCGGCCTTAACCTGGCCATCATGAGCGAGTGCACCCACGTTGCCGAACTGCCGCGCCCCGAACCGGTCCCGCATGCGCTGACCTGCCCGGAATGCGAGGTGCTCGGGAGTCATCCGGTACAGCTCCGGATGTGTCTCGGCTGCGGGTACGTGGGCTGCTGCGACTCCTCCCCCCACCGGCACGCCACCGCCCACCACCAGGAGAGCGGACATCCCGTGATGCGGAGCTACGAACCGGGCGAAACCTGGCGCTGGTGCTTCGTCGACGGTTCGATCGTCTGAAGACCCGGATTGGATCACCCCGGGACCACGGTTCGATCGGCGGCAGCGGGGTAGGTCAACCCTCCGCCGGTTCCCCCGAATTGGGCCCGCAGACCCCTAGCCACTGTGCGTACTCATGGGCTTACCATCAGTCACCGCATGGGGTGGGGTCGGCCCGGTCGCTCCCAGCGGGCGCCATGAGGGGTGCCGCGACACGATCACCCGGATCGCGATAGCGTCACCGGCGAACAGAGCTCGTACCACCTTGGAGGTGAGGGTGTCCCAGATCGCAGGCGAGCCCGGGACCCAGGACTTCGTGGAAGTCCGGCTGCCGGCTGCGGGTGCCTACCTGTCGGTGCTGCGAACGGCCACGGCCGGTCTCGCGGCACGTTTGGACTTCACCCTCGACGAGATCGAGGACCTCCGCATCGCGGTGGACGAGGCCTGCGCGATCCTGCTCCAGCAGGCCGTGCCGGGCTCCGTCCTCAGCTGCGTCTTCCGGCTGATCGACGATTCGCTGGAAGTGACCGTCTCCGCCCCGACCACGGACGGGCGGGCGCCGGAGCGCGACACGTTCGCGTGGACGGTCCTGTCGGCCCTGGCCGGCAAGGTCGAGGCGACGGTCGAGGACAACAAGACAGTGAGCATCAGCCTCTACAAACAGCGCGGCGCGGGGCCAGGCCCGGCGTGAGCGGCGGGGAGATCCCGGTGCGGGGCGGGGATCGGCCCCGGGTGAGGCACGAGGTCGACGGCGGCATCCCGGAGCAGCAGCACGCCCGGCCGCACCCGGCCGAGGCGGATGCGGAAGACGGCTTTTTGGACTCGGCGGAGCGACGGGCGGGCCCTATGAGCGAGAACCAGCACGACCAACCACAGCCCCCGGAGGCAGCGGCCCCGGAGGTGCCGGCCCCGCCCCTGGCGGTGCCGGATCCGCGGGACCGCAGCGGCGCGCGGGCCCTGTTCTTCGAGCTGCGGCAGCTGCCCGAGGGATCGCCCGAGCGGGCGGAGCTGCGCAACCGGCTGGTCCGGATGCACCTGCCGCTGGTCGAACACCTGGCGCGGCGGTTCCGCAACCGCGGCGAGCCGCTGGACGACCTGACCCAGGTCGCGACCATCGGCCTGATCAAGTCGGTGGACCGGTTCGACCCGGACCGCGGGGTCGAGTTCTCCACGTACGCCACGCCCACCGTGGTCGGCGAGATCAAGCGGCACTTCCGCGACAAGGGCTGGGCGGTACGCGTACCCCGGCGGCTCCAGGAGCTGCGGCTCTCGCTGACCACGGCCACGGCGGAGCTGTCCCAGCAGCACGGCCGGTCGCCGACGGTGCACGAGCTGGCCGAGCGGCTCGGGATCTCCGAGGAGGAGGTGCTGGAGGGGCTGGAGTCGGCCAATGCCTACAGCACGCTCTCCCTGGACGTGCCGGACACCGACGACGAGTCGCCGGCGGTCGCTGACACCCTGGGCTCCGAGGACGAGGCGCTGGAGGGCGTCGAGTACCGGGAGTCCCTCAAGCCGCTGCTGGAGGGACTGCCGCCGAGGGAGAAGCGGATCCTGCTGCTGCGCTTCTTCGGCAACATGACCCAGTCGCAGATCGCGCAGGAGGTCGGCATCTCCCAGATGCACGTCTCGCGGCTGCTGGCCCGCACCCTGGCCCAGCTCCGGGAGAAGCTCCTCGTCGAGGAGTAGCCGGCGCCGGAGCGGACGCGGGGCCCGGCTCCGGTCGAGCCCCGGTCTACCGGCCCTGGTCCGCCGGTCCGATGCCCAGCGCCTCGGTCGCCGTCGGGTTCACCAGCAGCGCGACGACGGCCACCGCCGCCAGGGCCAGGGCCACGGCGGCGGCGGTCATCGCCCCGCCGGTGGTCCACAGGGTCCAGGCCACCGGCAGCGCCATCAGCTGGGTGATCAGCGCCGGGCCGCGGCTCCAGCGGCGGCCCAGGCGCAGCCCGTGCGCCGCGATCAGCGGGAGGGCGGCGAGGGCGAGCAGGGTGATGCCGCCGGTCTCGGCCTGCTGCGGGGAGTCGGGGTCGCCCGCGATGCCGACGAACAGCATGTAGACGCCGAGCCCGGCCAGCGCCAGGCCCTCCAGCGCGGTCAGCGCGGCGGCGGCGGTCAGCCGGCCCGGCAGCGCTGCGGGCTCGGGGGCGACGGGGGCTCGGGGGGTCGGCTTCTTGCTCACCCCAGCAGGGTAGCCGCGCACCCGGGGGCCCGGAGGGTACGGTCGGTATGGGCCGCATGTGGAGGGGTGGGTACTCTGGCGACCATGCGTGCTCTCCTCGTGGCCAACCCTGCAGCGACGACCACCAGTGCGCGCACACGCGACGTCCTGACCCACGCCCTGGCCAGCGAGATGAAGCTGGAGGCGGTGACCACCGAGTACCGGGGGCACGCCCGCGACCTCGGGCGCAGGGCCGCCCGGGAGGGCGTCGACCTGGTCGTGGCGCTCGGCGGCGACGGCACGGTGAACGAGGTCGTCAACGGACTCCTGCACGAGGGCCCCGATCCCGAGCGGCTGCCGGGGCTGGCCGTGGTCCCGGGCGGTTCGACGAACGTGTTCGCCCGCGCGCTCGGACTGCCGAACGATTCGGTCGAGGCGACGGGCGCCCTGCTGGACGCGCTGCGCGAGAAGCGGGAGCGGACGGTGGGCCTGGGCCTGGCGTCCGGGGTCCCGGGGACCGAGGACGAATCGGTGCCGGAGCGCTGGTTCACGTTCTGCGCGGGCTTCGGTTTCGACGCCGGCGTGGTGGGACGGGTGGAGCAGCAGCGCGAGCGCGGCAAGCGTTCGACCCACGCGCTGTACGTGCGGCAGCTGATGCGCCAGTTCTGGGAGGAGCCCAACCGGCGGCACGGCACGATCACGCTGGAGCAGCCCGGCGCGGATCCGGTGACGGATCTGGTGCTCTCGATAGTCTGCAACACCTCGCCGTGGACGTATCTGGGGAACAAGCCCCTCTACGCCTCTCCCGAGGCCTCTTTCGACACCGCACTTGACGTATTGGCGCTGGACCGTTTGTCAACTCCGGCCGTGGCCAGGTACGCGACACAGCTCCTGACCTCGACTCCTGAGCGCGGTCCGCACGGCAAGCACGCGCTGTCCCTGCACGATCTGACGGACTTCACCTTGCATTCGAAGGTTCCCCTCCCATTCCAGATGGACGGGGATCACCTCGGACTGCGTACCAGCGTTCGGTTCACAGGCGTACGCCGTGCACTGCGTGTGATTGTGTGAGTGGAAGGGCCCAAAGTCCTTTCAGTCGAACGTTTACACGCCAGTCCACCCCCAGGAACTAGGGCTGTGACCTAGTAGACACCGACGAATCCAAAAAAACTTTCCGGAAGGGGTTGTATCCCCGTCCGAGGTTTGCGAATCTCTACATGGCGATCGGGACAGCCCGCAGAACCCGGCACCCACACAGACCGCCAGAACCCCACCACGAATCTTCGGACCGCACCAGGCAACTGGGCGTCGGCCCTTCCCTCACGGGGGGATTCGTGAAAGCGTTCACATTCACAAGCAACCTGCCCGCAATACAAGGAGATGGAGCAGCCATGGACTGGCGTCACAACGCCGTTTGCCGCGAGGAAGACCCGGAACTCTTCTTCCCCATCGGCAACACCGGTCCTGCGCTGCTGCAGATCGAGGAAGCCAAGGCCGTCTGCCGCCGCTGCCCCGTCATGGAGCAGTGCCTGCAGTGGGCGCTCGAGTCCGGCCAGGACTCCGGCGTCTGGGGCGGTCTCAGCGAGGACGAGCGCCGCGCCATGAAGCGCCGCGCCGCTCGCAATCGGGCGCGTAACGCCACCGCCTGACATCGACTTTCGAGCCTCGAGCCGCAGCGCGTAGAACCCGTACAAGCGCTCAGCAACGTGCTCTTGAGCCCCGGACCGGTAACCCTTCGGTCCGGGGCTCAGTGCTGTGCCGCGGCAGTGCGGCCGAACGGCCCGTCACCCTGAGTGACGGGCCGTTCGTCTTACTTCTGCGGGCTGGCGGGTACGTCGAGGACGACCCGGGTGCCGCGGGGCTCGGCCCGGACCATGTCGAAGGTGCCGCCGAGCTCACCCTCCACCAGGGTCCGCACGATCTGCAGCCCGAGGTTGCCGGCCCGCTGGGGGTCGAAGCCCTCGGGCAGGCCGCAGCCGTCGTCCACGATGGTGATCAGCAGCCGGGTGTCCTTGCGGCCGCTGCCGGAGCGGCTGGCCGACACCTCCACGGTGCCGCCCTCCCCTTGGGTGAAGGCGTGCTCCAGGGCGTTCTGGAGGATCTCGGTCAGCACCATCGACAGCGGAGTGGCCACCTCCGCGTCCAGGATCCCGAACCGGCCGAGGCGCCGGCACTCCACCCGGCCGGGCGAGATCTCGGCGACCATCGCGATCACGCGATCGGCGATCTCGTCGAACTCGACCCGCTCGTCGAGGTTCTGGGACAGGGTCTCGTGCACGATCGCGATCGAACCGACGCGGCGCACCGCCTCGTTGAGCGCCTCCCTGGCCTGGGGCGAATCCATTCGCCTGCCCTGGAGCCGCAAGAGGGCGGCCACCGTCTGGAGGTTGTTCTTCACCCGGTGGTGGATCTCCCGGATGGTGGCGTCCTTGGTGATCAGTTCACGTTCGCGACGGCGCAGTTCGGTGACGTCCCGGCACAGGACGAGCGAGCCGATGCGGGTGCCCTTGGGCTTGAGCGGGATGGCGCGCAGCTGGATGACGCCGCCGTTGCCCTCGACCTCGGTCTCGCGCGGGGCCCAGCCGCTGGCGAGCTTGACGAGGGCCTCGTCCACCGGGCCCCGGGAGGGGGCGAGTTCGGCGGTGGTGGTGCCCAGGTGCTGGCCGACCAGATCGGCGGCGAGGCCGAGGCGGTGGTAGGCGGAGAGCGCGTTCGGGGACGCGTACGTCACCACGCCGTCGGCGTCGAGGCGGATCAGGCCGTCGCCGACGCGCGGGGAGGCGTCCATGTCGACCTGCTGCCCCGGGAAGGGGAAGGCGCCCGCGGCGATCATCTGGGCGAGGTCGGAGGCGGACTGGAGGTAGGTCAGCTCCAGTCGGCTGGGTGTACGCACAGTGAGCAGGTTGGTGTTCCGCGCGATCACGCCGAGCACCCGGCCCTCGCGGCGGACGGGGATCGACTCGACGCGGACCGGCACCTCCTCGCGCCACTCCGGGTCGCCCTCGCGCACGATGCGGCCCTCGTCGAGGGCGGCGTCGAGGAGCGGGCGGCGGCCGCGCGGGACCAGGTGGCCGACCATGTCGTCCTGGTACGAGGTGGGGCCGGTGTTGGGCCGCATCTGCGCCACGGAGACGTACCGGGTGCCGTCGAGGGTGGGGACCCAGAGCACGAGGTCGGCGAAGGACAGGTCGGAGAGCAGCTGCCACTCCGAGACCAGCAGGTGCAACCACTCCAGGTCGGTTTCACTGAGAGCGGTGTGCTGGCGTACGAGGTCGTTCATGGAGGGCACCTTGCGAGCGTACCCCGGGTACGGGGATGACTTTCCCCACCACGAATACTCAGGAGTATCCAGGAAGGGCACACTCCGCGTACTGTTGGAGAAAGTGACGGGGCAGTAGACCCTGCACTTGGATGGACAGGACAGATTGGTCTAGTCCACAATTGGGTTTCAGGCTTCCGCCCTCCCCGCACAGGAGGACGGATCGAGGTGGCCACGCGTTCTGCCCTGACCGCGCAGGCACCTCCCAACGGCCGCCGGGCACCGCACACCCTACGGCCGTGAGTACTCCGGGCTACGGTGCCGGGTGGGTTGAGGGTCCCGCCCTGCACCGTGGCCCAGAGGAATCGCCTCCCGTGCGGATTCCCCGGGCGGATTCCCCCGGCGCCCCTATCGCGGCCAGGCCAGCAGCGCCCGCTCGGCGACCGCTTCCAGCTCTTCCCGGGTCGCCCCGTCGCGCGACTGCTGCGACATCCCCTGGAGCACCGCCCCGGCGAAGCGGGCCAGCGCCCGCGCGTCCGTCCCGGCCGGCAGCGCTCCGCTCGCGACGTCGGCCCTGATCCGGCTCTCGAACAGCTCCAGATTGGCGTTGCGGCGCTCGCGCAGGGCCTCGGCCACCTCCTCCGAGGTGGTGTTGGCGGCCGCGCTGATCACCATGCAGCCCGGCGGATGGGCGGGGTCGGTGTAGATCTCGGCGGCCTCGCGCAGGATGCGGCCGATGGCCGCGGCGGCGGTGGGCTCCTCGGCGAGCGCCACGCTCGCGAAGTCCCCGTACCGGCTGCCGTAGACCACCACGACCTCGTCGAAGAGCTTGCGCTTGTCGCCGAAGGCGGCGTAGAGGCTGGGTGCGCCGATGCCCAGGTTGCGGGTCAGGTCCGCGATGGACGTGGTCTCGTAGCCCTGCTCCCAGAAGGTGAGCATCGCCTTTTCGAGGGCGGCGGCCCGGTCGAAGGAGCGGGGCCTGCCGCGCTGTCCTGTCACCATGCCCGCCATTCTATAGCGGCCGCTACGGAATCTGGTACGGTCCCTTTCTGTAGCGACCACTAGCAATTGACGGAGGGGGGCGCGTCATGGGCGTGCTCAAGGGGAAGACGGCACTGGTCACGGGCGGCAGCCGGGGCATCGGGAGGGCCGTCGCCGAGCGGCTGGCACGGGACGGGGCGCTGGTCGCGGTGCACTACGGGCGCAACGAGGCGGCGGCGAAGGAGACCGTCGGGGCGATCGAGGCGGCCGGGGGCCGGGCCTTCGCCATCGGGGCGGAGCTGGGGGTGCCCGGGGACGCACAGGCGCTCTGGGCCGCGTACGAGGCCCACCCCGCGCACACCGAGCAGGTGGACGTCCTGGTGAACAACGCCGGGGCGGCGACCTTCGCCGGCATCGGGGAGACGGACGAGGAGACCTTCCAGCGGATCCAGGCCCTGGGTTCCCAGGCGCCGTTCTTCGTGATCAAGCACGGGCTGGACCGGCTGGCGGACGGGGGCCGGATCGTGAACGTGACCGGCACCCCGCACATCGCCCTGCCGGCGATCCTGGCCACGGTCATGGCCAAGGGGGCGGTGAACGCGCTGACGGTGTCCCTGGCCGCCGCGCTCGCGCCGCGCGGGATCACCGTGAACTCGGTGGGCCCCGGCATCACGGCGACCGATCTGAACGCCGCCTGGCTGGCCGATCCGGCGGCCCGGGCGCACGCCGCCTCCCGCTCGGTCTTCGACCGGGTGGGCACGGTGGAGGAGGTCGCCGACGTGGTGGCCTTCCTGGCCTCGCCGGACTCCCGCTGGGTCACGGGCCAGCACCTGGACGCCACCGGCGGACTCCAGCTGGCGCTGCTCTAGCAGGCCCGGTTCCCGGCCCCCGCCGACCGGGCGGGGGGCCGGGAACGGGGGGACGATGGATCGGGCGGAGTACCGCCATCCGGGGGCACGCTCTGCTAGATTGGTCTATACCACCACACCACTCAGATCGGCAGGCCCAGCGTGGAAGTTGTCATCGTCCCGGACGCCAAGGCAGGCGGCGAGCTCATCGCGGAGGCCATGGCCGCCCTGGTCCGCCGCAAGCCCGACGCCCTGCTCGGTGTGGCGACCGGCTCTACCCCGCTGCCCATCTACGAAGCCCTCGCGGCCAAGGTCGAGGCCGGCGAGGTCGACGCCTCCGCGGCCCGGATCTGCCAGCTCGACGAGTACGTCGGCCTGCCGGCCGGGCACCCCGAGTCCTACCGCGCGGTCGTGCTCCGCGAGGTCGTGGAGCCCCTCGGCCTGACCGAGGCCTCCTTCATGGGCCCCGACGGCGGCGCAGAGGACGTCCAGGCCGCCTGCGAGGAGTACGACCGGGCGCTGGCCGCCGCCGGCGGGGTGGACCTCCAGCTGCTGGGCATCGGCACCGACGGGCACATCGGCTTCAACGAGCCCTGCTCCTCGCTGGCCTCCCGCACCCGCATCAAGACGCTGACGGAGCAGACCCGCGTGGACAACGCGCGCTTCTTCGACGACGACCTGTCCCAGGTGCCGCACCACGTCATCACCCAGGGCATCGGCACCATCCTCGACGCCCGCCACCTGGTGCTGCTGGCCACCGGCGAGGGCAAGGCCGAGGCCGTCGCCCAGACCGTCGAGGGTCCGCTGTCCGCGCTGGTCCCGGCCTCGGCGCTGCAGCTGCACCGGCACGCGACCGTCGTCGTGGACGAGGCGGCCGCCTCCAAGCTGAAGCTGGCCGACTACTTCCGCCAGACCTACGCCGCCAAGCCCTCCTGGCAGGGCCTGTAGGCACCGGGCGTGCGGGAAGGCCGGGCCCCCCTCCACGGGGGCCCGGCCTTCTCGTGTTCGGGCGCGGCCCGTCCCGGCAGCGCCCGTCCGGGCCGCGGCCCGGACGGGCGCTGCCGGTCTCAGGCGCGGCCGGCGATGACCTCGGCCGCCGCCCGCCCGCACACCCGGGAAGCCCCGTGCGTGGCGATGTACAGCGCCCCGCGCGGCTCGGCGCGCGGCAGGCCCATCTCCACGACCACGGTGTCCGGCCGGGCCGCGACCAGCGCGTCCAGGACCTCCGTCATCCACGGGTGCCGGTGCGCGTCGCGGACCACCGCGACCACGGTCCGCTCCCCCGCGGCCGCCAGCACGTCGGCGGCCGAGGCCCCTTCGGGGTAGACGCCCGAGCCGGTCCCCGGGACCAGCTCGGCCAGCTCCGCGGCGACCCCCCAGGGGGTCTCGTCGCCGACCGCGATGTTCGCGACGGGCGCGAGGGTGGCGACGTACGGGTCGGCGACCGGATCCGCCGTGCCGGACACGACGACCGCGCGGCGGGCCGCCGTCAGACCGACACCGGACGCGCCGCTCCCCTCCTGCGGCGCGTCCGGGCGGGACCCGAGGGTCCACTCGGCGAGGGCGCGCACCCGGGCGGCGGCGTCGGCGAGCCGCTCCTCCGGGAGCACGCCCTCGCGTACGGCGGCGACCAGCGCGTCGCGCAGGCGCAGCACGGTCCCCTCGTCGGCGAGGCCCCCGCCGACGCAGATGGCGTCGGCGCCGGCCGCGATGGCCAGCACCGAGCCGCGTTCGATGCCGTACGTCCCGGCGATGGCGTTCATCTCCATGCCGTCGGTGACGATGAGGCCCTCGTAGCCCAGCTCCTTGCGCAGCAGGCCGGTGAGGATCTGCGGGCTGAGGGTGGCCGGGCGGGTCGGGTCGAGGGCGGGCACCAGGATGTGGGCGCTCATCACGGCCTTGGTGCCGGCCGCGATGGCCGCCTTGAACGGGACCAGCTCGCGGGCCTGGAGGGTGTCCAGGTCCACGTCGATCCGGGGCAGCGCGTGGTGCGAGTCGACGTTGGTGTCGCCGTGGCCCGGGAAGTGCTTGGTGCAGGCGGCGACGCCGGAGGCCTGGAGGCCCTCGACGTACGCGGCCGTGTGCCGGGCGGCGAGCGCGGTGTCGGCGCCGAAGGAGCGGACGCCGATGACCGGGTTGTCGGGGTTGGAGTTCACGTCCGCGGACGGGGCCCAGTTGAGGTTGACCCCGCACTCGGCGAGGCGGCGGCCCAGCTCGCGGGCGACGTCCCGGGTCAGGGCGGTGTCGTCGACGGCGCCGAGGGCGAGGTTGCCGGGGAAGGACGAGCCGCCCCGGACCTCCAGGCGGGTGACGTCGCCGCCCTCCTCGTCGATGGCGACGAGGACGTCGTCCCGGACCTCCCGCAGCTGCGCGGTGAGCGCGGCGAGCTGCTCGGGCGAGGTGATGTTGCGGCCGAACAGGCCGACGGCGGTGAGCCCTTCGCCGACCTGGCGCAGCAGCCAGGCGGGGGCGGTGGTGCCCTCGAAGCCGGGCTGGAGGACCGCGAGGGCGTCGCGGGTGAGGCTGTCGACGCGGTGCGCAAGGATCGTCATGGTCCGTTATCCCTTCACGGCGCCGGAGGTCATGCCCCCGACGGCCTTGCGCTGGAGGAAGATGAAGATCACCAGGACGGGGATCGCGAAGATCGAGGACGCGGCCATGGTGGCGCCCCAGTCGTTGCCGAAGGCGGTCTTGAACTGGGTCAGCCACAGGGGCAGGGTCTGGGCGGTCTTCTCCTTGTTGAGGATCAGGACCATCGCGAACTCGTTCCAGGCGGTGATGAAGCCGAAGAGCGAGGTGGACATCAGGCCGGGGGCCAGCAGCGGGAAGATCACCTTGCGGAAGGCCTGGCCGCGGGTGCAGCCGTCGATCTGCGCGGCCTCCTCCAGGGTCACCGGGACGGCGGCGATGAAGCCGCGCAGGGTCCAGATGGTGAAGGGGAGGACCATCGCGAAGTAGATCGCGGTCAGCACGGCGAGGCTGTTCAGCATCTCGGCGTCGCGCATGATCATGTACATCGCGATGACCATGACCTCCCAGGGGGCCATCTGGGCCATCATCACGCCGAGGACGAGGCCCTTGCGGCCCTTGAACTTCATGCGGGCGATCGCGAAGCTCGCGGCGAGGGCGACCAGCAGGGCCAGCAGGACGGCGCCGACGGTGACGACCAGGCTGTTGGTGACGTACGTCCAGAAGTTCTCGACGCCGGTGGCCTTGGTGAAGTTGTCGAGCGTCGGGGTGAAGACGAAGACCGGGTCCTTGGTGAGGATCTCCCCGTTCGGCTTGAGGGCCGAGGAGAACATCCAGTAGACCGGGAAGACGAAGACCAGGGCCAGCAGCACCGCGCCGGCGTTCTTGGCGACGGTCGCGGGGCGCAGCGGCTTGCGGGTGCGCAGCTGCTGGGCGGGCTTGTCCGGGGCGGTGGTGGTGCTCACTGCTCCTCCTCCTGCTTCAGGATCAGGCGGAAGTAGAAGGACATGACGACCAGCAGGATCAGGATCGTCAGGACGGAGATCGCGGCGGCGAGGCCGTAGTGGGCCTGGCTCTGGCCCTCGACGTAGGCGAAGACCGGGAGGATCTCGGAGGCGCGGTCGGGGCCGCCCTTGTTCATCGCGTAGACCTGGGTGAAGGCCTTGAAGACCCAGATCACCTCGAGGAACGTGGTGACCATGAAGAAGGGCCGGAGGTTGGGGAAGACGACCTTCCAGAAGGTCTGCCAGCCGTTGGCCCCGTCCATCCGCGCGGCCTCGTACAGCTCGGCGCCGACCGTGGTGAGGCCGGCGTACATGTTGAGGGCGACGAAGGGGATGGAGCCCCAGACGACCAGGAGCGTGACGATCGTCAGGGTGGACAGGCCGGTCTCGAACCAGTTGTGCTGCTCGTAGCCGGCGAAGCCGAGGCTTCGCATCAGCCAGTTCATGACGCCGAACTGCTCGTCGAACAGCCAGTAGAAGACCTGGACGGAGGCGACGATCGGCATGGCCCAGGCCATGACCAGCGCCATCGACAGGACCAGGCGCATCCACTTGCCGAGGCGGTTGAGCAGGATGCCGATGAGGCTGCCGATCACCATGATCAGCACGACGTTGGCGAAGGTGAAGGCGAAGCTGCGGACGACGACGGTCCAGAAGTTGGAGTCGCCGAGCAGCTGGGTGTAGTTCTCCAGTCCCGCGAAGGGGTACTTCCGCTGGATGAACTCGATCTTGTTGATGTCCTGGAAGGACAGGATCACGTTCTTGATCAGCGGGTACAGCAGCAGGAGCGCGAGACTGGCCACGGCGGGCAGGACCAGCAGGTACGGCAGCCACCCCGAGGGGAGCGGCCTTCTGCCCCCGCGAGGAGACGTATGACTGGGGCCGGCCTTGGCGGCGGGTGCCTTCGGCGGCCGTCCGGCGGACTGGTGTGGTGCGTCCTGTGGAGCGCTGGTCGTCGCTCCCTGGGAATGCACGGTCATGGCTTGGCTTCCTCGCGGTTGACTGTGGAGTCAAATGCGCGACCGGGGGTGGGGGGGGGGGGGCGGCGCCCCCCCCCCCCCACCCCCCGGTGCGTTCACACTGCTGGGCTGTGCGGGTACTGCCGGGTGGGGCCGTTACTTGTTGATGCGGTTCGCGATTTCCTTGTCCGCCTCCGCGGCCGCCTTGGCGGCGTCCTCACCCTTCAGGACCTTGGTCATGAACTCCTTGATCGGGTTCGGCTCGGTCTCGACGTTCGCCCAGCCCGCGGTCACCGGGGTGATCTTGCCGTTGGCGCCGGCCTTGGCCATGGCCTCGGCGAAGGAGCCGGCGGCCGGGGCGAAGTTCGCACCGACCTGGTTCGGCAGCAGCGCGCCCTTGACCTCGGCGGCGTACTTGGTCATCTGGTCCTTGCCGGTGGCCAGGGCCAGCCACTCCTTGGCGAGCTCCTTGTTCTTGGAGCGCTCGGCCACGGCGAGGTTCGAGCCGCCGAGGAAGACGGTGCCGGACTTGTCGGCCGTCTTGCCCGGGATCGGGAAGTAGCCGAAGTCGGCCTCCTTGCCCGCGTCCTTCAGGGCCTTCTCGGCACCGCCGGCCTCCCAGCCGAGACCGATCCAGGAGGAGACGCCGCCCTTGGGGACGATGTCGGTGGACTGCTGCGGGGTGGCCTCGTCCTTGTCCTTCGGCGCGGTGGAGAAGGACTGGAGCTTCTTGTAGAAGTCCATCGCGGAGGCGGCCTGCGGGGTGGCCAGCTGGCCCTTCCACTTGCCGCCGTCCTTGACGGCGAGGTCGCCGCCCTCGTCCCAGACGAAGCCGGCGAGGATGTACCAGCTCTGGCCGGGCAGGTAGATCGGCTGCGCGGACGGGTCGGAGGCCTTCAGCTTCTCCAGGCCGGCGATCCACTCGTCGCGGGTCTTCGGCGGGGTGACGCCGGCCTTCTCGTAGGCCTTCTTGTCGTAGACGACGACGCGGTTGGCCGCGTACCAGGGGGCGGAGTAGAGCTTGCCGTCGACCTCGGCGGAGGCGAGCATGCTCTTCTGCCAGGCGTCGGCGCCGAGCTTGGCCTTGTCCTTGGTCAGGTCGGCGAGGCCGCCGGTGACCGCGTAGCCGGCGGTCTGGGTGTTGCCGAGCTCAAGGACGTCCGGCGGGGTGTTCTCGGAGAGGGCCGTGGTGACCTTCTCCTGGATGCCGGTCCACTTCTGCTCCTCGACCTTCACCGTGACACCGGGGTGCTTGGCCGAGAACTCCTTGTTGACCTGCTCGATCCAGGCCTTCGGAGCGGAACCGTCCATCACCCAGACGGTGATCTCCTTGGCGCCACCCGACGCGTCGGACTTCGGCTTGTCGTCGCCGCCGTTGCCGCACGCGGCGACACCGACCATCATGCCCACGACACCGACCGCCGCAATGAGCTTGCGCTTCACGCCACCCTCCTCAGGGATGCTGCTGCTTTGCACCTTCCCTCGCCCGCCGCGGTGACGTACGTACCAAGTACTGCCGTGGGGCCGGGATCTGATCCACATTGGTTTAGACCAGTACCGGGAGCTTGGCCTAGACCTTTAGGGGTGTCAAGGGTCTAATGAGCGGGTGCTCGGTCCGTTACCGGACCGACACCTGGGGGAGGGGAGGAGGCCTGCCCTCCCGCCCGTGTCACCATGTGACCGCACATATCGGAGGAGCCGGTGACGGCAGCGAAACTGGAGTCGGGAAGGCGGGCGGCGATGGCCACCGAAGGGGCGACCACGGAGCCGGAAGGCGGGCCGGCCACTCGCACGGCGCGCGTGCCCAAGTACTACCGACTCAAGCGGCACTTGCTCGACATGACCGAAACGCTCCCCCCCGGCACCCCCGTGCCGCCCGAGCGTACTCTCGCGGCCGAATTCGACACCTCCCGGACCACCGTCCGGCAGGCCCTCCAGGAGCTCGTGGTCGAGGGCCGGCTGGAGCGCATCCAGGGCAAGGGCACCTTCGTCGCCAAGCCCAAGGTCTCGCAGCCGCTGCAACTGTCCTCCTACACCGAGGACATGCGCGCCCAGGGCCTGGAGCCCACGTCCCAGCTCCTCGACATCGGGTACGTCACGGCCGACGACACCCTCGCGGGCCTCCTGAAGATCGCCACGGGCGGACGGGTCCTGCGCATCGAGCGGCTGCGCCTGGCCAGCGGCGAGCCCATGGCCATCGAGACCACCCACCTGTCGGCCAAGCGCTTCCCGGCGCTGCGCCGCTCCCTCGTCAAGTACACCTCCCTCTACACCGCCCTCGCCGAGGTGTACGACGTCCGGCTCGCGGAGGCCGAGGAGACCATCGAGACCTCCCTCGCCACGCCGCGCGAGGCCGGACTGCTCGGCACCGACGTGGGCCTGCCGATGCTGATGCTCTCGCGGCACTCCCTGGACGCCGACGGGGAACCGGTCGAATGGGTGCGATCGGTATATCGCGGCGACCGTTACAAGTTCGTTGCCCGTCTCCAGCGACCTGCCACCTGATCACCGGTTGACTCCCCGTCCGACCTGGGTGGACGCTCGTACCGCTATGCGGACGGGGGCTTACATCCAGCGGTAACCCCCCGTAGATTCCCTGCGCTTAAGCAGATGATCAACGAGGGGACGAGGATCATGGCGGAACCGGAAGCAACAGGTACGGACGGGGCTCCGACCACGGGGGGAACGGCGGGCCCCGGCTCGCCCCCTCCGCCGGGACGGACCTCCCCGCAGTCGATCGCCGTCTGGGTGGGCGTGGCGCTCGTCGGAGCCCTCGGCTGGGGCGTGCTCGCCCTGTCCCGGGGTGAGGAGATCTCGGCCGCCTGGCTGCTCGCGGCCGCCCTGGGCTCGTACGCCATCGGCTACCGCTTCTACTCCCGGTTCATCGCCACCCGCGTCCTGCGACTCGACAAGACTCGGGCCACCCCCGCCGAACGCCTCGACAACGGTGTCGACTTCCACCCCACCGACCGGCGCGTGCTCTTCGGCCACCACTTCGCCGCCGTCGCCGGCGCCGGCCCCCTGGTCGGCCCGGTGCTGGCCGCGCAGATGGGCTACCTGCCGGGCACCATCTGGATCGTCGCGGGCGTCATCTTCGCCGGCGCCGTCCAGGACATGGTGACCCTGTTCTTCTCCACCCGGCGCGACGGCCGCTCGCTCGGCCAGATGGCCCGGGACGAGATCGGCCCCGTCGGCGGCGCCGCCGCCCTCGTCGCCGTGTTCGTCATCATGGTCATCCTGCTGGCGGTGCTCGCGCTGGTCATCGTCAACGCGCTGGCGCACTCCCCCTGGGGCGTCTTCTCCATCGGCATGACCATCCCGATCGCCCTCTTCATGGGCGTCTACCTGCGCGTGCTGCGGCCGGGCCGGGTCACCGAGGTCTCCGTCATAGGCGTCGCGCTGCTGCTGCTCGCCATCGTCGCCGGCGGCTGGGTCGCCGACTCCTCCTGGGCGAGCACGTTCACCCTGGAGAAGGAGACGCTGGTCATCTGGATGGTGGTCTACGGCTTCATCGCCTCGGTGCTGCCGGTGTGGCTGCTGCTCGCTCCCCGCGACTACCTGTCCACCTTCATGAAGGTCGGCACCATCGCCCTGATGGCGGTCGGCGTCGTCCTCGCGATGCCGACGCTGAAGATGCCCTCGGTCACCGACTTCGCCGCGGGCGGCGACGGCCCCGTCTTCGCCGGGTCGATGTTCCCGTTCGTCTTCATCACCATCGCCTGCGGCGCCCTGTCCGGCTTCCACTCGCTGGTCGCCTCGGGCACCACCCCGAAGATGATCCAGAAGGAGACCCAGGTCCGGGTCATCGGCTACGGCGCCATGCTCACCGAGTCCTTCGTCGCCGTCATGGCGGTGATAGCGGCGAGCATCATCGAGCCCGGCCTCTTCTTCGCGGTGAACTCCCCCGGCGGCGTCATCGGCGCCACCGTCCAGACCGCCTCGAAGGCGGTCACCGACTTCGGCTTCGCGATCAGCCCGGAGGCCCTCGCGCAGGCCGCGAAGGACGTCGAGGAGGCCAGCCTGCTGTCCCGCACGGGTGGCGCGCCGACCTTCGCACTCGGGATGTCGGAGATCTTCTCGTCGGTCATCGGCGGCGCCGGGATGAAGGCCTTCTGGTACCACTTCGCCATCATGTTCGAGGCCCTGTTCATCCTGACCACCGTCGACGCCGGCACCCGCGTCGGCCGGTTCATGCTCCAGGACACGCTCGGCAACGTGCACAAGTCCTTCAAGGACGTCAGCTGGAAGCCGGGCGTGTGGCTCGCGAGCGCCGTGGTCGTCGGCGGCTGGGGCTACTTCCTGTGGGTCGGCGTCAAGGACCCGCTGGGCGGCATCAACCAGCTCTTCCCGCTGTTCGGCATCGCGAACCAGCTGCTCGCGGCCGTCGCCCTGGCCGTCTGCACCACGCTGCTCGTCAAGTCCGGGCGGCTCAAGTGGGCCTGGGTCACGGGCGTCCCGCTGGCCTGGGACGTGGCCGTCACCCTCACCGCGAGCTACCAGAAGATCTTCTCGGACGACGTGAAGGTCGGCTTCTTCGCGCAGCGCGAGAAGTACCAGACCGGCATCGACGCCGGGAAGGTGCTGCCGCCCGCCAAGAACATGGACGACATGCACACCGTGGTCACCAACGCCACGGTCGACGGGGTGCTGTCGGCGCTGTTCGCGGTGCTGATCGTCATCGTGCTGGTGGACGCGGCCCGGGTCTGCCTCAAGGCCGTCCGCAACCCGGAGTCGGTCAGCCTCTCCGAGGTGCCGTGGACCGAGTCGAAGATCATCGCCCCGGCCGGGCTGATCGCCACCGCCGAGGAGAAGGCCGAGCTCGCGGCCGCCGGCCTCGACGGGGACGGCGGCAAGGCCAAGGAACCGGTCGCGTGAGCGGGGTGCGCGGGGCGCTGGCGAAGGCCCGGTTCTACGTCCGGGAGTTCTCCGGCGAGGCCGCGTACGACCGCTACGTCGCGCACGCCCGCGCCCACGACCCGGACGCCGAGGTCCTGACCCGGCGCGCCTTCGAGCGGGCCCGCACGGACGCCCGCGAGGCGGACCCCCGCGAGGGCTTCCGCTGCTGCTGAGGCCGTCCTACGCGGACGAAGGGCCCCGCCGTCACAGATCGAGACGGCGGGGCCCTTCGGCTTGGCCGGGGGCGCCCGTGCGGGCGATCTCCTCGAAGTCCTCGGTCGGCACGTGGGAACGGTGGCCGGTCATCACGGTCACGCCTCGCTCGCCTTCCAACGACGGTTGCTGATCCGACGACAGCGCCGACCACCGACACCCGTCCGGCACACTCGGCGGCATGGACATCGAGATCAGAACGGCGAGGGAAGACGAGTACGGGCGGCTCGGGGAAATCACCGGGACGGCCTACAGCGGGGACGGGCTGCTGGACCTGAACGAGGACGACGCCTACCTGAACGTCCTGCGCGACGTCGCCGGGCGGGCCGGGGACGGGGAGGTGCTCGTCGCCGTGGAGGACGGCCGGGTGCTCGGCGGAGTGACGTTCGCCGCACCCGGGAGCCGGCTCGCGGACGTGGCCGGGCCGCAGGAGGCCGAGTTCCGGATGCTGGCGGTCGCCTCCGAGGCGCGCGGCAAGGGCGTCGGCGAGGCCCTCGTACGGGCCTGTGCCGAACGGGCCCGGGCCCTGGGGGTCGGGGCCCTCGTGCTGTCCACCCAGCCGGCCATGCTGGGCGCCCAGCGGATCTACGCGCGTCTGGGCTTCGTACGCACTCCGGAGCGCGACTGGTCGCCCATCCCGGCCCTGAAACTGCTCACCTACCGCCTGGAGCTGTAGCCACGCCGACACAACATGTGGTGGGTCGCGCGCGGGCGGCCCCCCACATGTATGCTCATCCTCGCTGTCGCCGCAGGGGAATCCGGTGCGAATCCGGAACTGTCCCGCAACGGTATGAAAAGTCCGAGGACCTGCCGACAGTGCGCCCGGGTCGACCGAACCGGGTGCCGACCACGTCCGGGCCTCGCGGTTGGGCCGGTGGACGCCATGCGGTGTGTCGCGATCCGTCGCGCCCGCGTGCGCCTCCCCGCGCCCCGACCCGCCGACGACCGGGCCGAGCGAGGGAGAGCTCCCGCCGTGACCATCGCGCCTTCTGCACCGCGCGCCGAGTCCGTTTCTGGCGACACCACCGAAGGCCCGGGGGCCGCGCTGCTGCGTACTCTCACCGAGCTGACCGCCGACCTCCCCGACACCGACCCCGGCCGGATCGCCGCCGCCGCCCTGCGCGGCCGCAGCGCCTCCGCCGACGAGGCCGAGCTGCGCGGGCTGGCCACCGAGGCCGCGGCGGGCCTGATCTCCGAGGACCCCGCCTACTCCCGGCTCGCCGCCCGCCTGCTGACGCTGGCCGTGGCCGACGAGGCCGCCGGCCAGGGCTCGACCTCCTTCGCCGAGTCCGTCGCCGTCGGCCACCGCGAGGGCCTGATCGCCGACCGCACCGCCGAGTTCGTCGCCGCCCACGCCGCCCGCCTGAACGCCCTGGTCGAGCACACGCTCGCCGAGGGCGCGGACGACCGCTTCGGCTTCTTCGGCCTGCGCACCCTGCACAGCCGCTACCTGCTGCGCCACCCCATCACCCGCCAGGTGATCGAGACCCCGCAGTACTTCATGCTGCGCGTGGCCTGCGGCCTCGCCGAGGACGAGAGCGTCCAGGCCGTCGAGGAAGTCGCCTCGCTGTACCGCCTGATGAGCCGGCTCGACTACCTGCCGTCCTCCCCCACGCTCTTCAACTCCGGCACCCGCCACCCGCAGATGTCCTCCTGCTACCTGCTGGACTCCCCGCTGGACGAGCTGGACTCGATCTACGACCGCTACCACCAGGTCGCGCGCCTGTCCAAGCACGCCGGCGGCATCGGCCTCTCGTACTCCCGCATCCGCGCCCGCGGTTCGCTGATCCGCGGCACCAACGGCCACTCCAACGGCATCGTGCCGTTCCTGAAGACCCTCGACGCCTCCGTCGCCGCCGTGAACCAGGGCGGCCGCCGCAAGGGCGCCGCCGCCGTCTACCTGGAGACCTGGCACGCGGACATCGAGGAGTTCCTGGAGCTCCGCGACAACACCGGCGAGGACCAGCGCCGTACGCACAACCTCAACCTCGCCCACTGGATCCCGGACGAGTTCATGCGCCGCGTGAACGCCGACGCCGACTGGTCGCTGTTCTCCCCGGCCGACGTCCCCGAGCTGGTGGACCTGTACGGCGACGAGTTCGACGCCGCCTACACCAAGGCCGAGGCGGCGGGCCTGGCCAAGAAGACCATGCCGGCCCGGGACCTCTACGGCCGCATGATGCGCACCCTCGCGCAGACCGGCCAGGGCTGGATGACCTTCAAGGACGCCTCCAACCGGACCGCGAACCAGACCGCGCTGCCCGGCACCGTCGTCCACTCCTCCAACCTCTGCACCGAGATCATCGAGGTCACCAACGACGGCGAGACGGCCGTCTGCAACCTCGGCTCGGTCAACCTCGGCGCGTTCGTCGCCGACGGCGACATGGACTGGGCGCGCCTGGACGAGACCGTCCGCACGGCCGTGACCTTCCTCGACCGCGTCGTGGACATCAACTTCTACCCGACCGAGCAGGCCGGCCGCTCCAACGCCAAGTGGCGTCCGGTGGGCCTGGGCGCGATGGGCCTCCAGGACGTCTTCTTCAAGCTGCGCCTGCCCTTCGACTCGGCCGAGGCGAAGGCCCTGTCCACGAAGATCTCCGAGCGGATCATGCTGGCCGCGTACGAGGCCTCCTGCGACCTCGCCGAGCGCTCCGGCCCGCTCCCGGCCTGGGCCGAGACCCGCACCGCCCAGGGCGTCCTGCACCCGGACCACTACGAGACCGAGCGCCACTGGCCCGAGCGCTGGGAGGCCCTGCGCGCCCGCGTCGCGCAGACCGGCATGCGCAACTCGCTGCTCCTCGCCATCGCCCCGACGGCGACGATCGCCTCGATCGCGGGCGTGTACGAGTGCATCGAGCCGCAGGTCTCGAACCTCTTCAAGCGCGAGACCCTCAGCGGCGAGTTCCTCCAGGTCAACGGCTACCTGGTGGAGGACCTCAAGCAGCTCGGCGTGTGGGACGCGCAGACCCGCGAGGCGCTGCGCGACTCCTCCGGCTCCGTCCAGGGCTTCGGCTGGATCCCGGCCGAGATCCGCGAGCTGTACCGCACGGCGTGGGAGATCCCGCAGCGCGGCCTGATCGACATGGCGGCGGCGCGCACGCCGTACCTGGACCAGAGCCAGTCGCTGAACCTGTTCCTGGAGACGCCCACCATCGGCAAGCTCAGCTCGATGTACGCGTACGCCTGGAAGCAGGGTCTGAAGACCACGTACTACCTGCGCTCCCGCCCGGCGACGAAGATCGCCCGTGCCGCCTCCGGCGCGGCCGCCGTCCCGGCCGCCGCCGCCCCGGCCCAGCTGCCCCAGGCCCTCGACGCCGAGGCGCTGGCCTGCTCCCTTGAGAACCCCGAGTCCTGCGAGGCCTGCCAGTAATGAGCTCCACCGACAAGAAGAACCTCCTGGACCCGGGCTTCGAGCTCACGCTCCGCCCGATGCGCTACCCGGACTTCTACGAGCGCTACCGGGACGCGATCAAGAACACCTGGACGGTGGAGGAGGTCGACCTCCACTCCGACGTCGCCGACCTCGCGAAGCTGACGCCGGCCGAGCAGCACATGATCGGCCGTCTGGTCGCGTTCTTCGCGACGGGCGACTCGATCGTCTCGAACAACCTGGTGCTGACGCTGTACAAGCACATCAACTCCCCGGAGGCGCGCCTGTACCTGTCGCGCCAGCTGTTCGAGGAGGCCGTGCACGTCCAGTTCTACCTGACGCTGCTCGACACCTACCTGCCCGACCCGGACGACCGCGCGGCGGCCTTCGACGCGGTCGAGGAGATCCCGTCGATCCGCGAGAAGGCGCAGTTCTGCTTCAAGTGGATGGACTCGGTCGAGAAGATCGAGCGGCTGGAGACGGCCGCCGACCGGCGCCGCTTCCTGCTGAACCTGATCTGCTTCGCGGCGTGCATCGAGGGCCTGTTCTTCTACGGTGCGTTCGCCTACGTGTACTGGTTCCGCTCGCGCGGCCTGCTGCACGGTCTGGCGACCGGCACCAACTGGGTCTTCCGCGACGAGACCATGCACATGAACTTCGCCTTCGAGGTCGTGGACACGGTCCGCAAGGAGGAGCCGGAGCTCTTCGACGACGCCCTCCAGCAGCAGGTCACCGACATGCTGAAGGAGGCCGTCGAGGCGGAGCTGCAGTTCGGCCGCGACCTGTGCGGTGACGGCCTGCCGGGCATGAACACCGACTCGATGCGCGAGTACCTGGAGTGCGTCGCGGACCAGCGCCTGGTCCGCCTCGGCTTCCCGCCGGTGTACGGCTCGCAGAACCCGTTCTCCTTCATGGAGCTCCAGGGCGTCCAGGAGCTGACGAACTTCTTCGAGCGCCGCCCGTCGGCGTACCAGGTCGCCGTGGAGGGCACGGTCGACCTGGACGAGGACTTCTAGTCCCCCCGTCCACACGCGCGCGTCCCCGTTCCCGGGCAACCCCGGGGGCGGGGACGTCGTGCTGTGGGGGTGCTACTTCTTGCAGGTCACGTTGGCCGTGGCCAGGGCCGACTTGCCCTTCGAGGGGCCGCTGTCGACCACGAACTTCTGGGAGATGCTGGCCGACGTCGAACCGGCCGGAACGGCGGCCTGGTCGGTCACCGACTTCAACTCGGCCTGGTCCTTGGCGAACTCCACGGTCCCCGGCACCTTGCCGCCGGCCTTCCGCTCCCAGTGGAACTGGACCGTACCGGGCCCGGTGCCCACGAGCTGCGCGGTGAAGCGGATGCCCTGGGAGCAGTCGGTCTCGCCGCTCTTGGGGGTCGCCGTCACGACGACCTCCTCGACCACGACGTTGCGGGAGGCGTTCCCCTTCTTGCGGTCCTCCTTGCCCTCCTTCTGGCCCTCCTTGGACCCCTTGGCCCGGCCGTCCGCGAAGCCGGTCTCGTAGCCCTTGGCGTAGCCCTCCTGGAAGGCCTTGATGGCGAGGTCCTCGCACTGGTCTGCCGTGAGGCCGGGCTGCTTCTTCTTGAACGCGTCGTCGTAGGACTGCCGGTAGGCGTCCTCGAAGCCGTCCGCCCGGCCGTCCTTGAGGCCCTCCTTGTGACCGAGCGCGAACGCGTCCTTGTTCAGCTGGACCACGTCGCAGGCCGGGGGCGCGGCCCTGGCCACCGGGGCGGAGGCGGGCGGGGCTGCGGCGTCGGCCGCGGCCGCCGGGAGGCATGCCAGCGCCAGTCCCGCGGCCACGGGGAGTACGACGGCCACACGCTTGCAACGCTTCATGACGGGTCCTTCCGCGTGTTCCTCCCCCTGGGGCGGGTTCGCGGCGTGCGTCACTTCCATGCTGGCCCGCCCTTGGTCGCGTGTCGAACGGACGCCGCGGGCCGGCGGTCGGTGCGGCGGTGGCAGGACTTTCGCAGGAGAACGGATTACTGCCACACTGGAGCCATGCTGACCAACGTGGCGGTGGCCCTCTCCGACGGAGTGACGCCCTTCGAGTTCGGGATCTTCTGCGAGGTCTTCGGGATCGACCGGAGCGAGCAGGGGCTGCCCGTGTACGACTTCGCGGTGTGCGCGGCCGAGGACGGGCCGCTGGCCATGGCGGACGTCGGCTTCACCATCACCCCTGCGCACGGCCTGGAGCGGCTGGAGGAGGCCGATCTGATCTGCCTGCCCGCGGACCGGCAGGCGCCGGTGCGCCAGGACTACCCCGAACCGTTCCTCGACGCCCTGCGCCGGGCCGTGGACCGGGGGGCGCGGGTGCTCAGCGTGTGCAGCGGCGCCTTCGTGCTCGGCGCGGCCGGGCTGCTGGACGGGCGGCGCTGCACCACGCACTGGATGCACGCCGAGGCGCTGACCCGCCGCTACCCGGCGGCCCGGGTGGACCCGGACGTGCTCTACGTCGACGAGGGGCCGGTGATCACCTCCGCCGGCACCGCCTCGGGCATCGACGCCTGCCTGCACGTGGTCCGCCAGGAGCACGGCGCCGAGGTGGCCAACACCATCGCCCGGCGGATGGTCGTACCGCCCCACCGCGACGGCGGCCAGGCCCAGTTCATCCGGCGGCCGCTCCCCCGCACCGCCTGCGACACGGTCGGCGGGGTGATCGGGTGGATGGCCCGGCACCTGGACGAGGAGATCACCGTCGAGCGGCTGGCGGAGCGGGCGCACATGTCGCCGCGGACCTTCGCCCGCCGCTTCCTCCAGGAGACGGGGACCACCCCGTACCAGTGGGTGCTGCGCCAGCGGGTGTTGCTGGCGCAGGAGTTGCTGGAGTCCACCGACGACACGGTGGACGCCATCGCCGGCCGCAGCGGCTTCGGCACCGCGGCCGCCCTGCGCCACCACTTCCTGCGGACCCTGGGCACCACCCCGAACGCCTTCCGCCGGGCCTTCCGCGGCCCCCGCGCAGTGGCCTGACTGCAGCCCAACGGCCGGTAATCGACGGTGACTTGACATTCGGGAGGGGTGGGTCTGGTCGTGCTCCGGCAGCGGTGATGTCATCCGGTTGCACCGCTCCCTGCGGCACCCCCCACATGCGAAGGCCCCGCTCCGGAAACGGAGCGGGGCCTTCGTAGGCGTTGCGCACGCGCGCGGCGCGGCGGCGCCCGCGGGATCAGTCGTTCGGGACGACCTCGTAGCGCGGGGTGTTCTCCGCCATCTGGCGCAGCGCGTCCTTGCGGTCGCGCTTCGAGAGGCGGTCGATGTACAGGTAGCCGTACAGGTGGTCGGTCTCGTGCTGGAGGCAGCGGGCGAAGTAGCCGGTGCCGCGGACCTTGATCGGGTTGCCCTGGGCGTCCTGGCCGGTGACCTCGGCGTAGTCCGGGCGGGCCAGCGAGGCGTACGCGGTCGGGACCGACAGGCAGCCCTCGTTCGAGTCGTCCAGCACGCGGGAGGCGGCCGGCTGCTCGACCAGCTTCGGGTTGACCACGACACCGGTGTGGCGCACGCCGTCGTCGTCCGGGCAGTCGTAGACGAAGACCTTGGCGTCGACGCCGATCTGGTTGGCGGCCAGGCCCACGCCCTCGGCGGTCTTCTGGCTGGCGAACATGTCGTCGATCAGCTGCGCCAGCTCGTCGCCGAACTCGGTGACGTCCTTGCACTCGCGGTGCAGCACCGGGTTGCCGACCACCGTGATCGGGCGGGACGTGCCGCGCTCACGGTAGGCCAGCTCGCGCGCCTCACAGTCCGCGGTGTCCACGACGTAGCCCTCGTCGTCGATCGGGGTCACCTGGTTCTCCTGCTGCGCCATGTCCGCCGTACGCCTTCCCTCAAGTCCGTGGTGTGCCCGTACAGCCTACGGCCCTGGGTCAGCAGACTTCTTCGAGATCCCGCCACTCGCGGCTGTCGGGGCTGTCGGCGACCCAGCCGTCGAGCAGCCCGCGCACCAGGCCGGCCGGGGCCGCGATGCCGCATTCGCGCTCGGGGACCCACAGGGAGCCGGATCCGGCCGTGCGGTGGCCCAGCGGGCCGGGATGCCCCGGTTCGCTGTGGTCGTGCGGGTCCAGGTGGTCGCCGTTGCCCTCGCCGCTGGGCATCGCGCTCTCGGAGCACGTCCGGCACAGCAGGCGCACCGACGAGGACCAGTCCTCCGCGGCGAAGCCCGCGTCGGAGGCCAGCTGCTCCAGGGCGTCGCGGTCGGCCTCGGTGGCCGCCTCCAGCAGCACCACCCAGGTCGGCACCGGCGAGGGCGCCCAGAGCTCGATCTCGTCGAAGACCGGGTACGAGGGGCCGGCCGCGGTGATCCGCTCGCCGTGCGGCACCCCGTCGTGCAGGACGACCTCGCCCCAGCGCCGTCCGGAGGAGGGCAGCGGGATGGAGAGGACCTCCATCCGGGCTGGATCGAGCCTGCGGCCCCACACGACCTCGGCCTCGCCCTCGGGCGACAGCCGTACGGCCGCGCTGCCGAGCTCCATGCCCACCGGCTCGCCGGTGCCGGCCGTGCTGTGCGGGTCCCCGGGCACCTTCAGCCCGTACGCCTGCCAGGCCCGGCGGGCCAGCGGCCAGTCCTGGAGCGCGGTCGCGGCGATGCCGACGTTCCACCAGTCCGGGGCGCCGGTCTCCCGGTCGAGCAGGGCCACGGCGCGCAGTCCGGCGGCCCTGGCCTGCTCCCAGTCGTGCCGGAACTTGTGGAGAAGGGCCAGGTTGAACCAGGACTCGGACAGCCAGGGCTCCAGATCGGCCGCCCTGGTCAGCAGCGCGCCCGCGTCCTCGTACCGACCGTCGCCGATCAGCGTGAACGCGCGGTCGGTGGCCTGCCGCCACGAAGCGGAGGGCCGATGCCGTACCTTCCCGAAGATCCTCACGATTCCCGCCTGCTTGGGGGCACCCCCAGCGGTGGCTGGGGGACAGGTGCGCGTTGCGCACACCCTCACGGACACTCCTACTGCATCCAACCATGCCCGCTCGGACGGCCGCTCATTACCCATGGGTTACCCCGGCGGAACGGGTACGACCCGGCCGCGTCCGCCCCTGGCCAGAACCCTCGCCAAGGACTCCACGACCTCCGGCTGGTAGTCGCGCCCCGTGCCCAGGCGCAGCTGTTCGAGGGCGGTGAGTGGGCCACCCGGGTGACGGCCGCCGCCCCCCAGGTCGTCGTACGCGTTGACCGTGCGCACGATCCGGGCCGCGACGGGCTGCTCGCGGTACGGGTCCGCCTGGCGTTCCACGATCACCGCGACCTCCGCCGGCACCCCCGCCCGGCGGGCCACCTCGCCGCCCAGCCCGGCGATCCGGCGGGCCTCGGCGGCGGGCAGCCCGGCGGTGGCCCCGGCGGGGACCGGGTCGACGAGCGAGAGCTGGCCGATGTCGTGCATCAGCGCGGCGTACTCCAGGACCGTGAGCTCCCGCTCCGACAGGCCCAGCTCGCGGCCGACGGCGCAGCTGAGGGCGGCGACCCGGCGGGCGTGCCCGGGGGCGGTGTACCCGGCGATCTCGGTGGCCCGGGCGAGGGAGGTGATGGTCTGGCGGTAGGTGGTGCGGACGGCGGCGATCCGGTGGAAGGACATCTGGGTGAGCAGCAGCGGCACGCAGAAGACCGGCAGCGCCCACAGGCCCGCCACGGCCACCCCGAGGGCCATCACGACGCCGGTGGCGCAGATCGCCGAGCCGGTGCCGGGCAGGGCCCGCAGCTCGTCGCGGAGCAGGGGCCCGTACGGCCAGCCGGTGCGGGCGCCGGCCGCGACCGCGGCGAGCACGGCGTCGCACAGGGCGGTGAGGCCCAGCAGGAGCAGCAGGAACAGGACGAGGTACGGGCCCTGCCCGAGCCGCTCGCCGAGCCGCCCGGAGTGGTGCAGGGGCTGGAAGCAGGCGGCGGCGAAGGCGACGGTGAGGACCCGGCGGGCCACGTGGTCGAGGGCCGGGCCGTGGCCCCGGGCGATGTGCGGGACGGTGCCGGCGAGGGCGGCCGCGACGACGACGGCGACGGTCTGGAGCACCCCGTGGTGGGTGGGGTGCCCGGCGTTCTGCCCGAGCAGGGCGTACGCGAGGGCTCCGGCGGAGCCGAGCGGTGCGGGCCGGCGGTGCCCGGCGGGCCCGGGGCCGTCGCCGGCGCGGGCCGGGCGGTGGTCGCGGCGGGCCAGCTCGCCGAGGGCGACCAGGGTGCCGAAGCCGAGGGCGGTGCCCGGCTCGACCACGCCGGTCCACAGGGTGTGCCCCAGCCCGGCGGCGGTGAGCACGCCCGCGGCGCCGCGTACGGCCCAGGCGAGGGCCCTCACCGGCCGCCGCCGGCCCGGCCCGCGGGGTCGCCGGCCCGGCCTCCCCCGGACCCCTCCGGGCCGGGCGGCGGACCGCCCTGGGAGGGCATCGCGGCGGGGGCCGCCGGGGCGGCGATGACCTGGAGGTCCTCGTCCGAGGTGACCACGGGGTGCCAGCCGTGCCGGCCGATGGCGGCGACCAGGGCCCGCACCATCGCCGGGTCGAACTGGGCCCCCGCGCAGCGCTCCAGCTCCGCGAGGGCCGTCGCCACGGGCCGGGCCCGGCTGTAGGAGCGGGTGGAGGTCATGGCGTCGAAGGAGTCGGCCACCGCCACCACACGGGCCAGGACCGGGATCTGCTCGCCGCTGAGCCCGTACGGGTAGCCGGATCCGTCGACCCTCTCGTGGTGGTGGAGGATCGCGGACCGGGCCTCCCCGAGGAACCCGATGCCCCGCACCATCTCGTGTCCGTACTCGGGGTGCAGTTCGATGGTCCGGCGCTCCTCCGGGGTGAGCGGGCCGTCCTTGCGCAGCAGCCGGGTCGGCACGCCGAGCTTGCCGACGTCGTGCAGGATGCCGGCGATCCGGACCGTTTCGAGGCGCTCGTCCCCCATGCCCAGCTCGCGGGCGATCATGGCGGAGGCCTGGCCGACCCGTTCGCTGTGCCCGCGGGTGTAGCGGTCCTTGATGTCGACGGCCTGGACGAGGGCGCGGATCGTGTCCCGGTGCGCGGCGCGCTCACGGTGGTACTGGGCGAACACCCCGCAGGAGATGTACATCGGCAGCAGCACGAGCAGGGCGGCCGGAACCCCGTACGGGCTGCGCCACATGACGGCCATCATCAGACCTGCGAGCCCGTGCACGCAGTGCGGGGCGAGGGCGCCGGCCAGGTGTCCGTGCCAGGCGGTGGCGGCGGGTCTGCCCTCGGCGGCGGCCAGGACGGCCCCGTCGAGGGCGGTGAGGACCAGGCAGAAGACGACAGCCGCGGCAGCGGCGGGGAGCATCGCGTACGGGAAGTCGGCCACCCAGGCGGCGGGGCCGGCGTCGTGGCCCGTCCCGCCGGGAGCGCCGCCCCGCCCGGTGAGGGCCTCCCGGCCGCCGAGGAGCCCGTGGACCCGCCCCGCCGCCCAGGCGGCCGTGGCCTGCTGGGCGGCGTGCCAGATCCGGCGGACCGCGGCGGGCCGCTGCACGACGCCCTGGGCGAGCGCCCCCGGCACGGCCACGAGCGCGGCGGCCGACGGGGGCAGCAGGAAGACGGCGGCCATCACCACCGGGAAGAAGGAGCCGGTGCCCTCGGGGACCCGGCGGCCCAGGACGGGCAGGGTCCGCGCGGACTCGCAGCCGAGGTAGAGGAGGGCCAGCAGGGCCACGTCGGGCCACGGGGTCGCCGCGCCCGCGAGGAGGGCCGGGGCCGCGCAGGCCGAGGCCGTGAGGACGGCGGCCAGGACGCAGGCGCGCGCCATCGGCGGAACCGTCCGCATGGCGCTCTCCTCCCCCAGGGGCCGGGAAAACCGGGTACCGGACGTGAGCGGTACCGCGAGGGGAGAATAGGTCGGCCCTTGAACGGAGCGGGCCACATTTCGGCATTGCGCCGTACGGGCGCCCCCGGATTAGCACCTTCGAGTGAATGAAGTGTGCTTCCGGGGGCGGTGGTTCAGCGGTCGGGGCGAACCGTTCAGCCGGTGGCGGGACCGGCGGTGATGTCGCCCTCGGGCACGGCCTGGCCCGAACGGATCAGTTCGATCCGCCCCATGACCTTGGAGCGCAGGTCGGTCGGTACGTCGTCCGATCCGCAGCAGCGCTTGACCAGCTTCTTCACGGCCTGTTCCAGGCCGTACTTCTCCAGACAGGGATTGCATTCGCCGAAGTGCGTCTCGAACTTCGTGCAGTCACTGTCGGGCATCTCGTGGTCCAGGAACTCATAGAGATGGTCCAGGACCTCGGCGCACTCCGTCTCGTGCGGCTCTCCGCAGCTCATGAGCCCGAGCCTTTCAGGTCGTTCGACTCTCCCGCGCCGGCGGGAACCAGCCCGCGCTCACGGGCATAGTCCTCCAGCATTCCGCGGAGTTGACGGCGCCCACGGTGCAGCCGCGACATGACCGTACCGATGGGTGTACCCATGATGTCCGCGATCTCCTTGTACGCAAAGCCCTCTACGTCGGCAAGATAGACCGCGATGCGGAACTCCTCCGGAATGGCCTGGAGCGCTTCCTTCACGTCCGAATCGGGCAGATGGTCGAGCGCCTGCGATTCTGCGGAGCGCAGACCCGTCGACATGTGCGACTCGGCGCGCGCCAGCTGCCAGTCCTCGATCTCCTCGGCGGCGCTGCGCTGCGGCTCGCGCTGCTTCTTGCGGTAGGAGTTGATGAACGTGTTGGTCAGAATGCGGTAGAGCCACGCCTTGAGGTTGGTGCCCTCGCGGAACTGGTGGAAGGACGCGTACGCCTTCGCGTAGGTCTCCTGGACCAGGTCCTCGGCGTCGGCCGGGTTGCGCGTCATGCGCAGCGCGGCGGAGTACATCTGGTCGAGGTAGCCGAGGGCGTCCCGCTCGAAACGCGCATTGCGCTCGGCGGTCGTCTCCTGTGCCTGGCCTTCGTCGGTCCCAGCGACAGGACCCACCTCCTCCGACAGCGTGGCGGCTCCGAAAGCGGATCCGCTCGAATCGGAGAATAGTCGACCATCCCGTCCCTCCGCCGCCCGAAGCGAGTCGCGCTTGGGGGCGGGCAGCACCGTCCATTCCAGGTCAGCGGCCTGCGGGCGGTTCTGGCTGATGACCCGGGTCATGCGCTCCCTCTCCTCCGACGTCTTTTCCCTGCGTTCCGACACTCCCCACAACAGGCGGCCGGGGCAGCGCATTCCCCGGCGCGCCAAGGGTTTTCGGGAGGTTCCGGGGCCGTGCGGGAAAGGGTGAGCGGGGTCACGCCGGAATCTGTCAGGTCCCGGCCGGGCCGACCCGGTACGGGACTCCGTCCGGGTCTCCGGGGCCGGATCCGGGCTCAGCCGGCGAGCCCGGCGAGCCCGGCGAGCCAGGGCGCCACCGCGCCGGTGATGACGGCCAGGGCCTCGTCCTGCGTCAGGTCCGCCTTCTTCGGCACGGCGAAACCGTGGTCCCCGGAGGGCACCTCCACGAGCTCGTACTCCCCCGCGGGGAACTCCTCCGGCCGCCCGAAGGGGTCCCGGCCGCCCTGCACCACCAGCGCGGGTCTCCCGGCGCCCAGCAGCTCCTCGGCACGGGACCTCTCGGGCCGGCCCGGCGGGTGCAGCGGGAAGGCCAGCGCGAGCACCCCGGCCGCGCCCAGCTCCGCGGCGGTCCGGCAGGCCACCCGGGCCCCGGCGCTGCGCCCGCCGGCCACCACGGGCACCCCGGGCCGCTCCAGCGCGGGCCACAGCGCCCGCCAGCCCTCGTCCAGCACCTTGGGGGCGGCGGCGACCTTCTTCCCGGCGACCCGCCAGGGCTGCTCGGCCAGGGCGACGGTGACGCCCCGGGCGGGCAGGGCCGCGGCCAGGGCCCGGAGGTCGCGGGCCTCGATGCCGCCGCCCGCGCCGTGGCCCAGGGCCAGCACCAGCCGGGCCGCGCGGGCGGTGTGCCAGGTGATCCGGGCCTCGCCGGCCGGGGTGTCGACGCTCTCGGTACGGGTGCTCATGGGCCCATCCTGCCGGGCGGCGGGCCCGGAGCCCCGCAAGGGCGCCCGGCGGCCCGGACGCTAGAAGAGGGTCGCCTCCTCGGGGCCCTCCAGCTCGCGCAGCAGCTCCGGCCCGTTGTTGCGGACGCTGCTCACCGCCGTGGCCACCGGGTACGCCCGCATCAGCCCGCCGGGCGGGGGCGCCAGCAGGTCCCGCAGGCTGTTCTCGTCGGTGCGGGCGGGGTCCAGCCAGGCGTCCCAGCGGTCCGGGGTCAGCATCAGCGGCATCCGGGGGTGGATCTCGGAGAGCGAGCGCGGCCCCCCGTCGGGCGCCACCCCCAGCGGGGTGGTCTCCGCCTCGGCGGTGATCACCGAGCAGGTGGCCCACCAGGCCCCCGGGTGGTCGGGGGGCAGGGTCCCGTCGCGCCAGAACTCGTAGATCCCGGCCATCGCGAAGACCGAGCCGTCGGCGGGGAGCACGAAGTAGGGCTGCTTGCGGGCCCGCTTGCGCTTCCCCTCGACCTCCAGCTCCCGCTCGTCGTGGGCGGTGACCCACTCGTAGTAGCCGTCGGCGGGGACGATGCAGCGGCGTTGCGCGAAGGGGCGGCGGAAGGACGGCTTCTCGTGCAGGGTCTCCGACCGGGCGTTGATCATCCGGGCCGCGCCCTCGGGGTTCTGCGCCCAGGAGGGGACCAGGCCCCACTTCAGCACCCGCAGCTGGCGAACCGGACGGGGGTCCCGCGCGTCTTTCAGGGGGCGGTCGAGGACGACGTGGACCTGCTTGGTCGGCGCCACGTTCCAGTCGGGGGCCAGGGTCTCGCTCGGTTCCCACCGTTCGATCCCGAATATCCCCGCCAGCTCCGTGGGCGTCCGACTCGCCGCAAACCTTCCGCACATGGCTGACACACTGCCATGGACCCGACCCCCGACCGCAAGGAGTCCGCCACTCCATGGACAGCAGCACGACGGCCGGCCTCTGGGACCGGCTCACCGGAATACAGACCGCGCCCGCCTTCTGGCTGGTGGTGGCGACGGGCCTGGCCGCGCTCGCGGTCGTGGCGCCGCGCCCGGTGTGGCTGGTGGCCCGCAATGCGATCACCATCGCGCACGAGGGCGGCCACGGGCTGCTCGCCCTGCTGACCGGCCGCCGGCTCACCGGGATCCGGCTGCACTCCGACACCAGCGGGGTCACCCTCAGCTGGGGCAAGCCGACCGGGATCGGGATGGTCCTGATGCTCGCCGCCGGCTACACGGCGCCCGCGCTGCTGGGCCTGGGCGGGGCGGCCCTGCTGGCGGCGCACCGGATCACGCTGCTGCTGTGGGCGGCGACCGCGCTGCTGCTGGTGATGCTGGTGATGATCCGGAACGCGTACGGGCTGCTGACGGTGGTGCTGACCGGCGGGGTCTTCCTCCTGGTGTCCTGGAAGGCCCCGGAGGCGGTCCAGGCGGCGTTCGCCTACGCGGTGGTGTGGTTCCTGCTGCTGGGCTCGGTCCGGCCGGTGTTCGAGCTCCAGGCCCAGCGCCGGGGCGGCGCGGCACCGGAGTCCGACGCGGACCAGCTGGGCCGGCTCACGCACGTCCATCCCGTCGCCTGGCTGCTCCTGTTCCACACGGTCACCCTGTGCAGCCTCATCGGCGGCGGGCGCTGGCTGCTCGCCCTCTGAGACGGGGCCGCGATCCAGATCCGGGGCCGTGGGAAGCCACTAAAGTAAGGGCCATGACCGAGACCCCCGCGCTCCACGACCTCTGGCCCGCTCCGTTCGCGGAGGGGGCCGTCCACGCCACCGTCACCGTGCCTGGGTCCAAATCGGTCACCAACCGCGCCCTCGTGCTCGCCGCGCTCGCGGCCGAGCCGGGCTGGGTGCGCCGCCCGCTGCGCTCGCGCGACTCCCAGCTGATGTCCGACGCCCTGCGGGCGCTCGGCGTCGGCATCGAGGAGACCGTCTCCTCCAGCTCCGCCGACGGCGACAGCGGCGAGGCCTGGCGGATCATCCCGGCCGCCCTGCACGGCCCGGCCACCGTCGACGTCGGCAACGCGGGCACGGTCATGCGCTTCCTGCCGCCCGTGGCCACCCTGGCCGCCGGCGACATCCGCTTCGACGGCGACCCGCGCTCCTACGAGCGCCCGCTCGGCCAGGTCATCTCCGCGCTGCGGGCCCTCGGCGCCCGGATCGACGACGACGGCCGGGGCGCACTGCCCATGACCGTCCAGGGCGGCGGGGCCCTGGAGGGCGGCACGGTCGAGATCGACGCCTCCAACTCCTCGCAGTTCGTCTCGGCGCTGCTGCTCTCCGCACCTCGCTTCAACCAGGGCGTCGAGGTCCGGCACGTGGGCGGGAAGCTGCCGTCGATGCCGCACATCCGGATGACCGTGGACATGCTGCGCGCGGCGGGCGCCCAGGTCGACACCCCGGAGGCCGGCGGCGAGAAGGACGTGTGGCGGGTGGCGCCGGGCGCGCTGCTCGGCCGCGACATGGTCGTGGAGCCGGACCTGTCCAACGCCCAGCCCTTCATGGCCGCGGCGCTGATCACCGGCGGCACGGTCACCATCCCGGACTGGCCGGCGCGCACCACGCAGCCCGGTGACGCGCTGCGCGAGATCTTCACCGCGATGGGCGGCTCCTGCGAGCTGACCGACGCGGGCCTGGTCTTCTCCGGCACCGGCAAGATCCACGGCATCGACGTGGACCTGAGCGAGGTCGGCGAGCTGACCCCGGGCATCGCGGCCGTGGCCGCGCTGGCGGACTCGGAGTCGGTCCTGCGCGGGGTCGCCCACCTGCGGCTGCACGAGACGGACCGGCTGGCGGCGCTGACCGCCGAGATCAACGGCCTCGGCGGCGACGTCACCGAGACCGAGGACGGCCTGCGGATCCGCCCCCGCGCGCTGCACGGCGGCGTGTTCCACACCTACGACGACCACCGCATGGCCACCGCGGGCGCGGTGATCGGCCTGGCCGTGCGGGGCGTGGAGATCGAGAACGTGGCGACGACCGCGAAGACCCTGCCGGACTTCCCCCGGATGTGGACGGACATGCTCGCGGGAGCGGAAGCAGGAGCGGGAGCGTAGGGCCCGGTCATGCGCAGGTACGGCAAGCACACCGACGAGGACGACATCCGCCAGCGCCCGAACCCCAAGGGCAACCGGGCCAGGACGAACATCCGGCCCAAGCACGAGGACGCCGCCGACGGCTTCGTCCTCACCGTGGACCGCGGCCGGCTGACCTGCCTGGTCGAGGACCGCAAGGTCACCGCCATGAAGGCCCGCGAGCTGGGCCGCAAGGCGGCGGTGGTCGGCGACCACGTGTCCCTCGTCGGCGACCTGTCCGGCAAGAAGGACACCCTCGCGCGGATCGTGCGGATCCAGGAGCGCAAGTCCGTCCTGCGGCGCACCGCGGACGACGACGACCCGTACGAGCGGGTGGTCGTGGCCAACGCCGACCGGCTGGCCATCGTCACGGCGCTGGCCGACCCGGAGCCCCGGCCCCGGATGATCGACCGCTGCCTGGTGGCCGCGTACGACGCCGGGCTGGAACCGCTGCTGGTGCTGACCAAGTCCGACCTGACGTCCGCGGACAAGATCCTGGAGGTCTACTCGACCTTCGGGCTGGACTACGTGGTCACCAACCGCGAGGAGCTGGAGACGGGCGACGCCGCCGCGCGGGTGCGCGAGCGCCTGGAGGGCCGGATCACGGCGTTCGTCGGCCACTCCGGCGTCGGCAAGACGACCCTGGTGAACTCGCTGGTCGGCGAGGGCCGCCAGCGGGCCACCGGGCACGTGAACGCCGTCACCGGCCGCGGCCGGCACACCACCACCTCGGCGCTCGCGCTGCCGCTGCCCTCCGGGGACGGCTGGGTCATCGACACCCCGGGCGTGCGTTCCTTCGGCCTGCACCACGTGGACCCGTCCCGGGTGGTCCTGGCCTTCCCGGAGCTGGTGCCGGGCACGGAGGAGTGCCCGCGCGCGTGCAGCCACGACGAGCCGGACTGCGCGCTGGACCGGTGGGTGGAGGAGGGCCACGCGGACCCCGCGCGGCTGTACTCGCTGCGGCGGCTGCTGCAGACCCGCGAGCGCCGCGAGGGCGACTGACCGGGTCCCCGCCGGGGGCAGGCCCGGGACGGTTGGACCGTCCGGCGGGGTTTGCCCGTGCCCGTGTCTGGTAAATGCATAATCGCACCAAGTGACGCCGAGTCACCTGACGCGGGGAGGCATACGCCATGGCGTGGCTGCTGGTCGTGGTCGCCGGGATCCTGGAGACGGGCTTCGCGGTCTGCCTCAAGCTGTCGCACGGGTTCACCCGGCTGTGGCCGACGATCGCCTTCGCGTGCTTCGCGCTCGGCAGCTTCGGGCTGCTGACCCTCGCGCTGAAGAAGCTGGACGTGGGACCGGCGTACGCGGTGTGGACGGGCATCGGGGCGGCCGGGACGGCGATCTACGGCATGGTCTTCCTGGGCGACCTGGTCTCCACCCTCAAACTCGTCTCGATCACGCTGGTGATCCTCGGGGTCATCGGCCTCCAGCTCTCCGGTTCGGCGCACTGAGCAGCCGCAGCAGTTCCACCGCGGCCGGCTCCTGGCCCGGCTCCGCCGGCGCGACCACGTAGGACAGGGCGAGCCGTACGGCGAGCTCGCAGCGGCGGGCAGGCTCCTGCGGCAGCGCGGCCGCGGCCCGGTCGCGCGCCGCCCGGGCCAGCTCCCCCGGCCCGAGCGCCTGCCGGCCCCCGGTGGGCGGCGGCGAGGGCAGGCCCGGCCCCCACGATCCGGTCAGCAGGGCCCGTACGAGGACCCGCGCGCGGGCCGCGCGCACGGTCCACTCGGCGACGGCGGCGAGCCGCTCGGCGGAGCCGCGCGCGGCCGGGAGGGCCAGCGCCCGCTCCACCCCGTCGAGGTACCAGTCGGCGGCGCGGCGCACCAGGGCCCGGCCGAGGCCCGCCTTGCCGCCGAACTCGTTGTAGAGGGTCTGGCGCGACACCCCGGCGGCGGCCGCGACCTCGACCATCCGCACGGCCGGCCAGGGCCGGGCGGCCAGCGCGGCCTCGGCCGCTTGCAGCAGGGATTCACGGGCCGTCGGCATCGCCACCTCCCCGCTGGTTCGCCGGCCGGGCTCTTCCCACCAGAGTTGACGGGCCGCCAGATCCCGTCAAGGGCGCGTCCCGGCCGCACTGTGGACCTCGTTCGCGGGGTGTGCGCCCTCTCGGTACTGTTCGGCCATGTCCACGTATGCCGATGACCTGCGCCTCGCCCTCGAACTCGCCGACGCGGCGGACGCCGCCACGATGCAGCGCTTCCGCGCCCTCGACCTCCAGGTGGAGACGAAGCCGGACATGACCCCGGTGAGCGAGGCCGACAAGGCCGCCGAGGAGGTCGTGCGGGCCGGGATCCAGGCCGCGCGCCCGGACGACGCGATCCTCGGCGAGGAGTACGGGCTCAAGGGCGACGGGCCTCGCCGCTGGGTGGTGGACCCGATCGACGGCACGAAGAACTACGTGCGCGGGGTGCCCGTCTGGGCGACGCTGATCTCCCTCATGGAGGAGGGCGCGGACGGGGTGTTCCGCCCGGTCGTCGGCGTGGTCTCGGCCCCGGCGCTGGGCCGCCGCTGGTGGGCCTCCGCGGGCGGGGGCGCCTTCGCGGGCGGCGCGCTGGGCGAGCCGGCCGGGCCGGTCTCGGTGTCGAAGGTGGGCTCCCTGGGCGACGCCTCGTTCGCGTACTCCTCGCTGAGCGGCTGGGAGGAGCAGGGCCGGCTCCCGGGCTTCCTGGACCTGACGCGCGCGTGCTGGCGCACCCGCGCGTACGGCGACTTCTGGCCGTACATGATGGTCGCGGAGGGCTCGCTGGACCTGTGCGCCGAGCCGGAGCTGAACCTGTGGGACATGGCCGCCATCGCGGTCGTGGTCCAGGAGGCGGGCGGCCGCTTCACCGCCCTCGACGGGGCGGACGGCGTGCACGGCGGCAACGCGGCGGCCTCGAACGGCCTGCTGCACGACGAGATGCTCGGGTACCTGGACCGCAGGGCCTGACGGCGGCGCGCTCGCGCGCCGAGCGTGCCCCCTTGATGACTTTCCGTGTCCGTGGGAATCTGAGGATCCCCCCGCTTGTGCGCTTGTGAACGGCTTCTCTAAGTGGAGACGTCCGCGCGCCGCACCCACCCAGGCGGGGGCTCACCCCAGGAGGTGGCTCTCTCCATGCTCGTCCGCGACGCCATGAGCACCGTGATCCTCACCCTCGGACCCGCGCACTCCCTCCGTCAGGCGGCCTGCCTGATGTCCGGCCGGCGCGTCGGCGCGGCCGTCGTCCTCGACCCCGACCACAGCGGCATCGGCATCCTGACCGAGCGCGACATCCTCAACTCGATCGGTGCCGGCCACGACCCCGACCGGGAGTCGGTGGGCGCGCACACCACGAACAACGTCGTCTTCTGCACCCCGGAGGCGTCCGTGCAGGAGGCCGCGGAGGCCATGGTCCACGGCGGGTTCCGGCACCTGATCGTGCTGGAGGACGGCGGACCGGTCGGCATCGTCTCGGTCCGCGACGTCATCCGCTGCTGGGTACCGGCCCGCCGGGCCGTGCCCGCGTAGCCCGGAGGGTACGGGAACGACGGCGGGCCGGAACCCCGGCGAAGGGGTTCCGGCCCGCCGTCCTGCTACGGCAAGCAGCCCGGGTCAGCCGCGGAGGGCCTGGACCGCGGCTTCGAGCCGCTTGCCGAAGTCGGCGTCCGCCCGGCGGAAGTTGCCGATCGCGCGCTCCACGATGTCGTCACGGGAGACCTTGGCGATGAAGCCGGACAGGTTCTCGATCAGACGGGACTTCTCGTCCTCGGAGAAGAGGCGGTAGAGGTTGCCCGCCTGGACGAAGTCGTCGTCCTCGGCGTGCGAGGGGGTGGCGTGGTTGCCCGTGCCGCCGGTGACGGGGGTGGACTCCCACAGCGGACGGCCCGTCTGGGCGGGGCCGCCGAAGCTGTTGGGCTCGTAGTTCTTGGAGCCCTTGTGGCGGCCGTCGTACAGGTAACCGTCGCGGGAGTTGGTGCGCGCCTCGGTGGCGTGCGGACGGTTCACCGGCAGGTGGTCGGCGTTGATGCCGACGCGGTAGCGGTGGGCGTCGCCGTACGCGAAGAGGCGGCCCTGGAGCATCTTGTCCGGGGAGGGGCCGATGCCGGGGACGAAGTGCGCCGGGGAGAAGATGCTCTGCTCGACCTCGGCGAAGACGTTCTCCGGGTTGCGGTTGAGCTCCAGCTTGCCGATCTCGATCGGCGGGTAGTCCTCGTGCGGCCACACCTTGGTGAGGTCGAACGGGTTGAAGCGGTAGTTCGCCGCCTCGGCCGCCGGCATGATCTGGACCTGCACGGTCCAGGTCGGGAAGTCGCCGCGCTCGATGGACTCGCGCAGGTCGCGCTGGTGGGAGTCCGGGTCCTCGCCGGCGAGGGTGTTGGCCTCGGCCTGGGTGAGGTTCTTGATGCCCTGGTCGGTCTTGAAGTGGTACTTGACCCAGAAGACCTCGCCGGCCTCGTTGCTCCACTGGAAGGTGTGCGAGCCGTAGCCGTTCATGTGGCGGTAGGACGCCGGTATGCCGCGGTCGCCGAACAGCCAGGTCACCTGGTGGGTGGACTCGGGCGACAGGCCCCAGAAGTCCCAGACGTTGTCCGGCTCCTGCGAGCCCGTGTACGGGTCCCGCTTCTGGGTGTGGATGAAGTCGGGGAACTTGATGGCGTCCCGGATGAAGAAGACCGGGGTGTTGTTGCCGACGAGGTCGTAGTTGCCCTCTTCGGTGTAGAACTTCAGCGCCCAGCCGCGCGGGTCGCGGCGCGCGTCGGCACCGCCGAGGCTGTCCGCGACGGTGGAGAAGCGCAGGAACGTTTCGGTCTGCTTGCCGACCTCGGAGAGGAACGCGGCGCGGGTGTACCGGGTGACGTCCGCGGTCACCGTGAAGGTGCCGTAGGCGCCGGCGCCGCGGGCGTGCACCACGCGCTCCGGGATGCGCTCGCGGTTGAAGTGGGCGAGCTTCTCCAGCAGCAGCTGGTCCTGGACCAGGACCGGACCGCCGACGCCGGCCGTCTCGCTGTTCTGGTTGTCGGCGACCGGAGCCCCGGCCTCCGTGGTGAGCGGTCCCTGCGTCACGTGCGCCTCCTGCGTGGTTCCTTGCATGTCCTGTCCTCGGCGTCCGCTGTTCGACGTCCGCCGTAATCGATCCTACGATGGACTTTGTCTAAGTCAAGTAAATATCCAAGTCCACACTGGTTCGGGATCTACACGGATTCCCCACTGTTAGGCTGGCGTGTATGAGTGACCTGCTGGAACGACTTCGCGGACGCGGCTGGCGCATGACGGCACAGCGCCGCGTCGTGGCCGAAGTGCTCGACGGTGACCACGTGCACCTGACGGCGGACGAGGTGCACGCACGTGCGGTGACCAAGCTGCCCGAGATCTCTCGCGCGACGGTCTACAACACCCTGGGCGAGCTCGTGTCGCTCGGCGAGGTCCTCGAGGTCTCGACGGACCGGCGGGCCAAGCGGTACGACCCGAACGCCCACCGCCCCCACCACCACCTGGTCTGCGCCGAGTGCGGCGCCATCCGGGACGTCCACCCGGCGGGCGACCCGCTGGCCGACCTGCCCGCCGGCGAGCGCTTCGGCTTCACGGTCTCGGCGGTCGAGGTGACGTACCGCGGGGTGTGCCCCAACTGCGCGGGCGCCTGACGCAGCACGGAAGAAGGCCGGGAGCCCTGGGCTCCCGGCCTTCTTCGCGTTCCGGAACGCTCCGGAAACGACTCGAGGCCCGGATCCATGGGATCCGGGCCTCGGGCCTTCAGTAGCGGGGACAGGATTTGAACCTGCGACCTCTGGGTTATGAGCCCAGCGAGCTACCGAGCTGCTCCACCCCGCGTCGGTAAACACGACTCTACGGGAGGCAACCCGGCAGATGCAAATCAGTTGTCGGGGCCCTACGCGGACAGCTCCTCCGCCAGGGCGTCGCGCAGCCGGGCGGCGCGCTCGGACACCTCGGCCGGGCCCAGCTCCATGGCCCGTACGCACCACTTCTGCCCCTCGGCGAGGTCCCCGTGCCGGGCCGCGAGCAGCCCGAGCCGGAGCGCGGCCCGGCCGTGCCCGGCCACCGCCGCCCGGGTCCACCACAGGGCCGCCTCGGGTTCGTTCCCCTCGCGGGCCAGCAGCAGCCCGAGGTTGAAGGCCCCGTTGCGCGAGCCGGCCTCCGCCGCCTCCCGGTACCACCGGGCGGCCACCGCGAGGTCGCCCCGGGCCGCGGCGAGCATGCCGACCCGCACCTGGGCCCGGCGGTGGCCCTGCTCGGCGGCGCGCGCGTACCACTCCTCGCTCTCGGAGCGGGCGCCGCCGCCGACGGGCTCACCGAGGGCCACCGGCTCCGGCGGCGGGGCCAGCGACTCCAGCAGGGCGGCCAGCCGGAAGGCGGCCTCCGCGCTGCCGCCGCCCGCCGCACAGCGCAGGTGCCGCTCGGCGGCCCGCTCCTCGCCGTCGCGCACGAGGGCGATACCGACCTGGAGCGCCGCGTCGGTGTGGCCGGCGGCGGCGGCGCGCTCGTACCACCTCAGGGCGGAGCGGTCCTCGTCGCGGCTGGCGAAGAGGATCCCGAGGTTGAAGGCGGCGTCGACGCTCCCGGCCTCCGCGGCCTTGGAGAACCACGGCTCGGCGCCGGCCGCGTCCCCGGCCTGGAGCAGCATGATCGCCAGCGCGTTGGCGGCCTCGCGGTGGCCGGCGTACGCGGCCCGGCGGTACCACTGCTCGGCCTGCGCGGTCCGCTCCTGGGCGGCGCAGAGCAGGGCCAGGTTGTAGGCGCCGTTGTGGTCGCCGGCGTCCATCGCGACCCGGTACCACTTCTCGGCCGTCTGGGTCTCGCCGCGGGCCGCGTGCAGCGCGCCGAGGGCGTTGGCCGCGTTGCCGTCGCCGTCCTGGGCGGCGCGGTGCCACCAGGCCGCCGCGCTGTCCTCGTCGCCGGCGTCGCGCAGCAGGAAGCCGAGGGCGCAGGCGGCGCGGGCCTCGCCCTGCTTGGCGGAGCTCAGGTACCAGCGGCCGGCCTCCTTCAGCTCGCCGCGGGCCTCCAGCAGGGCGCCGAGGTGCAGCCCGGCGCGCCGGTGCCCGCGCGCGGCGGCCTGGCGGTACCACTGCTCGGCCTCGGCGGGGTCGCCCTTGCGCAGGTGGCGGGCCAGGCGGTACGCGGCCTCGCGGTGGCCCTGCTCGGCGGCGGCCCGGAACCAGCGCTCGATGCCCTTGTCCCCGCGGTGTTCCAGCAGGTCGGCCAGCCCGTAGGCGCCCAGGGCGTGCCCGGACTCCGCCGCCTGGCGCAGCCAGTACTCGGCGGCGGGCTCGTCGCCGCGCTCGCGGTAGTGGCGGCCCAGGGCGTGTGCGGCGGGGGCGGATCCGGCGACGGCGGCGACCCGCCACCAGCCGGCCGCTTCGTCGGGGTAGCCGCGCTGGAGGAGGAGGACCCCGAGGTTGTTGGCCGCGGCGCGGTCGCCGGCGCCGGTGGCGCCGCGGAGGTAGGGCTCGGCGCGGGCCAGGTCGCCGCGGCGCAGCAGCAGTGCGCCGAGCACGCTCATGGCGCCCGGGTCGCCCTTGTCGGCGGCCACGCGGTGGCGGGCCTCCAGCTCGGCGTCGGTGGCGCCCTCGGCGTCCCCGAAGGCTTCTGCCGCGCTGTGCTTGTCCAAGAAATCCGCATCGGTCAGTGCGGTCTGCGCGTTAACGGTCGGAGCGGCCTCGCCCGTTCCCGCGCCCGACTCGGCCTCCGCCCTCACAAACCGCCCTGTCTCCAGCAGAGTTGACCTGTCCCCCATAAATCCCATCGTCGCATCACCTGCTACCCGCGTACACCTGGTATGTCGCAGCCAGTGAGGTCACTACAGCGTTTTGTCGACATGCCCACAGAGAGACAAGTCAAACACGCTCACGCCCCAACTCACCCGCCCCAGTGACCCCGTGTCTCACAGCAGCACCTTTTTGGCGCTCCGGGCATGACGAAGGCCCGGATCCCAAGGGATCCGGGCCTTCGTCTTCAGTAGCGGGGACAGGATTTGAACCTGCGACCTCTGGGTTATGAGCCCAGCGAGCTACCGAGCTGCTCCACCCCGCGTCGGTGAAACAACAGTATCACGACGCGGGACGGAGCCCTCACGGGCCTTTCCGCACCGCCTAGCCGGCGGGCTTGGGCGCCGTCACCTTCGCCTCCGCGTCGATCGCCCGCTTCAGCGCCGCCTGGAGGTCGCTCTGCGCCTTGCCGTACGCGGCCCAGTCACCCGCCTTCATCGCCTTGTCGGCCTCCTCGACCGCCTTCTGGGCGTCGGCGAGGGCCGCCTTGACCGTCGGGTCCTGGGCGGTCGGCGGGGTGTTCGGGTTCGTCGGCGTGGTGGGGCTCGTCGGCGGGACCGGCGTGGTCGGGGCCTCCGCCCCGAAGACCACGTTCAGCGCCTTCTCCAGGGTGTCCTCGAAGGCCGTCTGGCCGCCGTAGGTCACGAGCACCTTGCGCAGCAGCGGGTACTTCAGCCCGGAGCTGCGCACGTACACCGGCTCCACGTAGAGCATTCCGCCGTCCATCGGGACCGCGAGCAGGTTGCCGTACTCGATCTCCGAGTCGCCGCCGCGCAGCAGCCGGATCGACTCGGCGATCTTCGGCTCCGACTGGAACTTGCTCTGGACCTGGCCGGGGCCGTCCGGCGGCTTGCTCGTCGGCATCTTCAGAATGCGGATCTTGCCGTAGTCCGGGGTCCCGGGATCGGCGTTCACCGCCATGAAGGCGCTCAGGTTGGGCCGCTCGTTCGGCGTGAAGGTGGTCGTGAGCGAGAAGACCTGGTCCTTCTCCGCCTGGCCCGGCATCTTCATCGACAGGTAGTACGGCGGGACCGCCGTGCCGGCCTTGGTGGTCGGGTCGTCCGGGACGGCCCAGGCCTCACTGCCGCTGAGGAAGGTCTGCGGGTCCGTGACGTGGTACCGGGTGAGCAGCTCGCGCTGCACCTTGAAGAGGTCCTGCGGGTAGCGCATGTGGTCCATGAGCGGCTTGGAGATCTCGCTCTTGGGCTTCACGGTGCCCGGGAAGGCCTTCATCCAGGTCTTGAGGACCGGGTCCTTGGTGTCCCACTGGTACAGCTCGACCGTGCCGTCGTAGGCGTCGACGGTGGCCTTGACCGAGTTGCGGATGTAGTTGACCTGGTTCTCCTGGGCGACCACCGCGCGCTGGCTGTTGGTCAGCGAGTCCGCGGTGCTCTGGCCCAGCGTGGTGCGCGAGGCGTACGGGTAGCCGTTGGTCGTCGTGTAGGCGTCGACGATCCACTTGATCTTGCCCTCGATGACGGCCGGGTACGGGGCCCCGTCGATGGTCAGCCAGGGGGCGACGGCCTCGACGCGGTCCTTGGGCGTGCGGTTGTACAGGATCCGCGAGCCCTCGCCGATGGCGCCGGAGTAGAGGATCTGCGGCTCGCTGAAGGCGAGCGCGTACGCGGCGCGGTTGACCGGGTTGTCCAGGTTGACCCCGGACTTGCCCTTGTAGCTGGTCTCCTTCTCGCCCTTGTCGTCCGAGTAGTCGAGCTCCTTCTGCGGACCGCCGACGATCGAGTACTGCTTCGTCTGCTCGCCGTAGTAAATGCGCTGCTCGAAGTCCGTGCCGAACATGCCCTTGGAGGGCAGGTCGGACTGGGTGAAGTCGGGGGCGCCGTCCTTGACGGTGGTGCCCTTGGCGGCGACCACGCCGTAGCCGTGCGTGTACTTGAAGTGGTCGTTGATCCAGTTGTTCTTCGGGATGCCGCCGATGTTCAGCTCGCGCAGCCCGATGACCGTGTCCTGGCCGTCGTACCGGTCGACCGCCAGCGTGGACGGGAAGCCGTAGTAGCCCTTGACCTGCTGGAGCTGCTGGAAGGCCGGGGAGACGATGTTCGGGTCGAGCAGGCGCAGGCTGGCGGTGGTGTCGGCCACCGACCGCAGCTTGGTGCGGTCCTCGGTCTGCGGGACGCCCGGGTAGTCCTTCACGTCGGCGCCGTCGATCGCGTAGGCGTCGCGCGTGGCCTTGATGTTCTTCTCGACGTACGGCGATTCCTTGGCCTGCTCGTTCGGCTGGACCTGGAACTTCTGGACGATCGCCGGGTAGAGCCCGCCGATCAGGATCGCCGAGAGGACCATCAGGCCGAAGCCGATGACCGGCAGCTGCCAGGTGCGGCGCCACAGGGTGGCGAAGAACAGCACCGCGCAGATCGCCGCGATGGCGACGAGGATCGTCTTCGCCGGCAGGTAGGCGTTGGCGTCGACGTAGCGCAGGCCGGTCCAGTTGTCGGCGGCCTTGAAGTCGCTGGACTTCACGGCGAGGCCGTACCGGTCCAGCCAGTACGCGATCGCCTTGAAGGTGACGAAGAGGCCGAGCAGGACCGACAGGTGCCCGGTCGCCGCGGCGGTGGCCCGGGCTCCCGGGCTGGTCACGCGCAGTCCGCCGTACAGGTAGTGGACGACGACCGCGGCGATCACCGAGAGCACGACGGCGGCGAAGCCGAAGCCGAGGAGGAACCGGTACCAGGGCAGGTCGAAGGTGTAGAACGACACGTCCAGGTGGAACTGGGGGTCCTTCTTCCCGAAGGGCACCCCGTTCACGTACATCAGCCAGGTCTTCCACTGGCCGGCCGCCGAGGCGCCCGCGATCAGACCGACGATCGCCGAGACGGCCAGGAGCAGCCACTTCTTGTACGGGGCGACGCTCATCCGGTAGCGGTCGAGGCTCTGCTGCTCCATCGACATCGCGCTGAGCGGCGGCCGCAGCCGGTACGCCAGCCAGATGTTCAGCCCGACCGCACCGGCCATCAGCAGGCCGAAGACGGCGAAGAGGCCGATCTTGGTCCACAGGGTGGTGGTGAAGACGGAGGAGTACTTGACGGACCGGAACCAGAGCCAGTCCGTCCAGAACCCGGCGAACATGATGAACGCCATCGCCAGGACGGCAAGGACGCCCAATGTCGTCAGAAGAGTCCGGGCGCGCCGGGAGGGGCGGCCGACTCTCATCCGTGGCCCGGAGGGGCCTCCGCCGCGGTCCGGCATCTGGAAAGCCAAGGTGCGCACCTCGAAAGTCGCTGTGTCTGGTCCTGGGCCCACGATCGTAGGGCCCACCCATGCAACTTACTGAGGCTTTAGTCAGTTCCCGGTATCGGGGGGAAAGGAGGCAGGATGTTGCCCATGTCCAACCTTTCGCCCTCCCCCGGCACCCCCATGGCGGCCACTCCGCTGACCCGCGCCGTCCTCGAAATCGACGAGTACGCCTCCACCCTCGGCTGGGACAAGCCGGCCCGGCTGTTCGCCCTGGTCGACACGGCCCGGCTGCGCAGGCAGGAGCCCCGGCTCGCCGGGCAGCTCGGCCTGGACCAGGACGACGCCGGCAAGAGCCAGCTCACCCCGATCGAGCAGGACGAGGTGCCGGCCGGGACCCCGCTGGACAAGTTCCTCGGCACCATCGCCTGGCCCGACGCCGTGGTCGGCTGCGCGCTGACGGTGGAGCGGCTGATGCTGCCGCCGTCCGCCGAGGCGGCCGTGCCGGAGGGGCTCAACGACAAGCAGCTGGCGAAGTGGGTCGCCGGCCACCCGGAGCGGCAGGAGGTGCGCCTGACGGTGGGCGTCCTGCGCGACGGCTCGCGCGACTCGGCCGTACGGCTGCGGGAGAAGGACTCCTCCAGCGAGGTGCTGACCGGCGCGGGCCTGGTGCCGGGGCTGGCCGACGCGCTGGCGGCCACCTTCGCCTAGGCCGTCTCTTCCGGATCTTGCCGGTTAAGCCCGCGGCGTCTGGCGCCGTGCATCGCAAGGCGGAGGAAGGCCCGATTACTGGACGTACTTGGGCCTTCCGACAACGCGGCGAGGTGCGGTGCCAGGCGTCGCGGGTCAGGCAAGATCCGGAAGAGACGGCCTAGCGGCCGGGCCGCCGGTGCCGGCGGGGGCGGGGCGCGGTCAGGACGCGGTGCACTTCGGCAGTCCGGCCGTGTCCCCCTTGCCGATCTTCTCCAGTGCCTTGGCGGCGTCGCCGATGGTGGCGACCTTCACCAGGGTCAGGCCGGCGGGCGTGTGCTGGGCCGCCGCGGCGCAGTTCTCGGCCGGGGTCAGGAAGTACTCGGCCCCGGCCTTGCGGGCGCCGATGGTCTTCATCTGGATGCCGCCGATGGGGCCGACCTTGCCCTCGTCGTCGATGGTGCCGGTGCCCGCGATGAACTTGCCGCCCGTGAGGTCCTCGGGGGTGAGCTTGTCGACGATGCCGAGGGCGAACATCAGGCCGGCGCTGGGGCCGCCGACGTCGGCGAGCTTGATGTCGATCGGGAACGGGAAGGTGTGGTCGGTCCCGGCCCGGATGCCGACGATGGCGTGGCCGTCGTCCTCCGCCTTGCCCGCGGTGATGGTGACCTTCGCGGTGCCGGTGGGCTCGCGGTTCGCCTTCTCGGCCTCGGCCGCCTCGGCGGCGGGCACGATGGTGAACTCGACGGGCTCGCCGGGCTTGTGCTTGGTCACGAGCTTGGCGACGTCCCCGGGGACGGTGACGGGGGCGCCGTCCACCGCCTTGATCACGTCGCCGGCGTGCAGCCTGCCCTCGGAGGGGCTGGCTTTGACGACGGTGGAGACGACGACGCGGGCGGTGACCGGGATGCCGAGCTGCTTGAGGGCGGCCACCTTGGCGCTCTCCTGCGACTGGCTGAACTCCTCGGCGTTCTCCTGCGTCGATTCCTTGTCCGTCTTGCCGTTCGGGTAGAGGTTCTCGTGCGGCACGACGATGTTGTCGCCCGCCGCCCAGCCGTAGACCGCTTCCAGCAGGTTCATGTCGTAGTCGGCGCCGGTGACGCGGACCGTGGTCATGTTGAGGTGGCCGCTGGTCGGGTACGTCTTGCGCCCCGAGATGTTCAGCACCGGCTCACCGTGCGAGTCGCCCAGCGTGTTCACGGTCGGGCCCGGGCTCATCTCCGAGTACGGGACCTTGATGAAGACCCCCGCGCAGAGCAGCGCGAACAGCACGAGGAAGGAGGCGAGCATCGTCGCGGTGCGGCGTGGCATGGATCGACAGTACGGGACGGGCCGAGCGGGCGGCCCGTGGGGCCGGTCCGTACGGGGCCCGCGGGCGGAACTCTCACGGGATTCTCAGCCGGGTCCCCTGCGGCGGGTTTCCGAAGGCCTTCCCGAGGGGGGTCGCGGGGGCCTGAGGGGGACGGGGAGGGGCTCTCGGGACGCGTCAGACGGCGTCGGAACCGGAGTGCGCCTTCTCGTTCGTCCGGGCCCGGTCGGCCCGGTCCATGGCCTCGCGGAACCTGGCGTAGCCGGCCAGTTCGGATATGTCGCCCTGGGTGCGGTCGCGGGCCGCCCAGCTGCCCCATATCGCCGCCCCGATCGCGGCGAACAGCGGAATCAGCAGCCACACCAGTGATGCCATGAACGTGCCTCCCTGCCCCGAAAGTGCGTGTCGTTGGTGGCTTCAACGCTCGTGCCCGGAGGGGGGTTACGCAAATCGAGGGCGTGTTGCGCGGCCGAACGGGGGTGACGCTACCCCCCGCCCGTACGGACCCCGCGCCCGGCCCCGGTATCAGCAGGCGCCGACCCACTCCTCGGTGCCGTCCGAGAAGGTCTGGTGCTTCCAGATCGGGACCTCGTGCTTGAGGTCGTCGATGAGCATGCGGCAGGCCTCGAAGGCCTCGCCGCGGTGCGGGCAGGAGACGGCCACGATCACGGCCAGGTCGCCCACGGCGAGGTCGCCGATCCGGTGGACGGCGGCCAGGGCGCGGACCGGGTACTTCGCCACGACGCGGTCCGCGACGCGGCGCATCTCGGCCTCCGCCGTCGGGTGGCAGGAGTAGCCGAGGGAGTCGACGTCGGCTCCGCCGTCGTGGTTGCGCACCGTCCCGACGAAGAGGGTGGTGCCTCCGGTGGCGTCGTCGCCGACGGCCTTGAAGACCTCGTCGAGGGAGAGCGGGGTCTCACGGATTTCGAGCAGCCTGATGGGGTCCTGCGCGGCCTGCTCGCCGGGGTGGTCGAAGTGCGGTGCCATGTTCCCCATCGTGCCCTAGCCGCCGACCCGGTGGAATAGCCGTTTCGCCCGGGGCGCGGCGCCCCGGTTGGGAGCCTCCTACAGGAGCCGGGCCCCGCCCCGGACCGGGCCGGTCCGGGGCCGTGTCCCGCAGGTCAGAGCCCGCGGCGGCGGCGGGCTCGGCGTACGGCGGCGGCGGCGCCGAGCAGGGCGACCGTGGCACCGGCGGCGCCGGCGGCCGTGGCGGCGTCCTTGCGGCCGAGGCGCCGGCCCGCGACGGTGTGCCGGCCCGCGACCTCCTGGAGCAGCTCGGCCAGCACCTCCTCGTTGGTCCAGCGGGGCCGCCAGCCCGCCGCGTGCAGCCCGCTGACGCTGACCACCCACGGGTGCATGGTGTACGCGAGGTCCCCGGCCGGGGACGGGGTCAGTCCGATCCGGTGGAGCCGGGCGGCGGCGCCGAGGGCGACGGCGGAGGGCAGCTCCATGCGGCGGATGCCGCTGAGCTCCTCGACCTCCTCCTGTTCCAGCCAGCCCTCGCAGCCGACGGCGAGCTCCCCCTCGGCCTTCTCCAGGGCGGCGTACTCCAGGGCGCTGACCAGGTCCTCGACGTGGCAGAACTGCCAGGTGGGCCGGGATCCGGCGACGACGAGCAGGCGCGGGGACTCGAAGTACCGGGTCAGGGCGGTGTCCGTACCGCCGACCAGGACCGCGGGGCGGACGACGGTCACGTTCAGGCCGGGGTGGGCACGGGGGGCCCGGCGGCCCAGGCGCTCGATCTCCAGCAGGTCCCCGACGCCGGTGGCCTCGGCGGTGGCGCGCAGCTCGGAGTCCTCCGAGAGCGGGATGTCGTTGTCCGGCAGGGCCCCGTAGACCATCGCCGAGGTGCACAGGACGACCCGGTGCACGCCGGCCGCCGCGGCGGCGGTGAGCACGGTCTGGGTGCCGCGTACGTTGTACGCGGTACGGGCCGCCGGGTCCGTCTCCAGGTCGAGGTCCAGTGCGAGGTGGACGACGACGTCCGCGCCGCGCAGCTTCTCGGCGATCGCGGGGTCCCGCACATCCAGGACGTGCCACTGGGCGGCGGCGCAGTCCCCGCGCCGCTCGTCGATGGCCACGACCTGCTTGACCTCGTCGGATTCCACGAGGCGGTTCACCAGGGCGGCGCCGACCCCCGACGCGGCGCCGGTCACCGCGATCACGGGGCCGGGCCGGCGCGGGCCGGCCTGGTTTCGCGGCTGGCGAACGCCGGGCGCGCTGTCGTCGTGCTCAGGGCGGTTTTCGGCGTCGTGCGGCGCGCGAGCCTGCGGATCTGGGGAACTCACCGGGCGTCTCCAGCGGTTGTCTTCAGTGAGGACGCGCTGTGACGCGTACCCACCAGGTGATGTCCATCCTGCCGCAGCCCAGGACCCGGCGGAGCACCGAGCCCGGAAGCGGGAGTGGTGTCTAGGCTGGGTGGTGTTGTCGGACCATCGCCCGCCGGCTCCCGCCGGCGGCCCTACGAGCCGAGGAAACCCGTGAGCGACACCCCATTCGGATTCGGCCTTCCGCCGGAGGAGCCGGAGGACGGCGACAAAGGCAAGAAGGGCGGCCAGGGAGGTCCGGGCAATCCGTTCGGGTTCGGCCCGGGCGGCCTTCCCGGTGGCTTCCCGGGCGGTGCGGAGAATCCGTTCGCCGCGATGTTCGGCTCGATGAACCCGAACGACCTCGGCGCCGCCTTCCAGCAGCTCGGCCAGATGCTGAGCTACGAGGGCGGTCCCGTGAACTGGGACATGGCCAAGGACATCGCCCGCCAGACCGTCGCGCAGGGCACCGCGGACGGCGTGAAGGACGCGAGCGTCGGCATCGCCGAGAAGTCGGCGGTGGAGGAGGCCGTGCGCCTGGCCGACCTGTGGCTCGACGGCGTGACCTCCCTGCCCTCGGGCGCCAACGCGGCCGTGGCGTGGAGCCGTGCCGAGTGGGTCGAGGCGACCCTCCCGGTGTGGAAGGAACTGGTGGACCCGGTCGCCGAGCGCGTCGGCGCGGCCATGGGCAGCGTGCTGCCCGAGGAGATGCAGGCCATGGCGGGCCCGCTGCTCGGGATGATGCGCTCGATGGGCGGCGCCATGTTCGGGCAGCAGATCGGCCAGGCCGTGGGCACGCTGGCGGGCGAGGTCGTCGGCTCGACGGACATCGGCCTGCCGCTGGGCCCGGCCGGGCGGGCGGCGCTGCTGCCGCTGAACATCGAGGCCTTCGGCAAGGACCTGAGCGTCCCCTCGGACGAGGTGCGGCTGTACCTGGCGCTGCGCGAGGCGGCGCACGCCCGCCTGTTCGCGCACGTGCCGTGGCTGCGCTCGCACCTGTTCGGTGCGGTCGAGGGCTACGCGCGGGGCATCAAGGTGGACACCTCGAAGCTGGAGGACGTGGTCGGCCAGCTCGACCCGTCGAACCCGGAGCAGCTCCAGGAGGCACTCCAGGGCGGCATGTTCCAGCCGCAGGACACCCCGGAGCAGAAGGCCGCCCTGGCCCGTCTGGAGACGGCGCTCGCGCTGGTCGAGGGCTGGGTCGACGCGGTCGTGCACGAGGCGGCGAAGCCCCGTCTGACCTCGGCGGACGCCATGCGCGAGACCATGCGCCGGCGGCGCGCCTCGGGCGGTCCGGCGGAGCAGACCTTCGCGACGCTGATCGGCCTGGAGCTGCGTCCGCGGCGGCTGCGGGACGCCTCGCGGCTGTGGGCCTCGCTCACCGACGCGCGGGGCGTGGACGGCCGCGACGGGCTGTGGGAGCACCCGGACATGCTGCCGACGGCCTCCGACCTGGACGACCCGGACGGGTTCGTGCACCGCGAGCAGCTGGACTTCTCCGAGATCGACAAGATGCTGGGCGAGGCCGCCCAGCAGCGTGACGAAGAGGGCGACGACAAGAAGTGAGCCTGTACGACGACGCGGTCCGGGTCCTGAAGGAGTACGAGGGCCCGGACGCCCAGCAGGACGAGCTGCGCGGGGTGTACCTGGAGCACCTGGCCGCCCACCCGGACGGGATGTACAAGCCCTGCGGGGCGGGGCACGTCACGGGCAGCGCCCTGGTGGTCGACCCGGTCGGCGGCCGGGTGCTGCTGACCCTGCACAAGAAGCTCGGCATCTGGCTCCAGATGGGCGGGCACTGCGAGCCCGGTGACACCACCCTGGCCGGGGCCGCGATGCGCGAGGCCGTCGAGGAGTCGGGCATCGCCGCGGGGCTGACCCTGGTGGAGGGCGGGCCGGTGCGCCTGGACCGGCACCCGATCCCGGCGCCGTGCAACTGGCACCTGGACGTGCAGTACGCGGTGCTGGCCCCGGCCGGCGCGGAGGCGGAGATCAGCGACGAGTCGCTGGACCTGCGCTGGTTCCCGTACGCGGAGGTGGCGGCGGTCGCCGACACCTCGGTGGTGCGGCTGCTGGAGGCCACCCGGGCGCGGCTCGGCGCGTGACGCGACGGGAGAGGGGGCGGACCCGTGCGGGTCCGCCCCCTCTCCCGTACGCCGGTTTCCGGTGCGCCGCTTTACCTTGCGGCGGTCCGGTCAGTTCCAGGCGTTGTTCTGGTTCTGGGCGTGCGCGCCGTGCTGGCCCATGCCGTACTGGGCGGCGACGCCCTGGCCGAGCTGGGCGTTCTGCGGGGGCAGCACCTCGCTGGGCTGCACCAGGGCGAAGCCGGTGCCGAGGAAGCTGAGCTCCCAGCCCTCGCCGGTGTTGCCGCGGCGCCGCCACACGCCGGTGGAGTGCGTCTGGGCCTGCATCTGGACGCGCAGCGAGGTGGACCAGGCGACGATGGCGTCGGCGTCGGCGTTGACGTACTTGTCGGGGGTGACCTGCATCATCAGCGGCTGGCCGGAGGTCATGAGGGCGACCTTGCCGCGGCCGGAGATGTTGAGCTGGTACTTGCCGGAGCCGGAGATCCCGTACTGGCTGTCGACGGCGATGACCTCGGAGTGCAGGGTCGAGTCCATGGCGAGGACGTAGCTGCTGTCGACGGTGAGGCCGTCGTGGTCCACGTCGAGGACGTGGACGTGCTGGGCGAGGTTGGCGAAGTAGACGGTGCCCTGGCCGGAGCAGCGCATCAGGTCCAGGCCCTCGCCGGTGCGGCGGCGGGCGCCCCGCTGGTTGGCGCTCTGGTACTCGCCGTCGAAGTCGACGATGCCCTGGTAGGCGACCATCGAGCCCTTGCGGGCGAGGACGTCGTCGGAGCCGGTCAGGGAGACCCTCAGGAGCTGGGGGTTCTGGACGGTGTAGCGGTCCTGGGACTGCTGCTCGGCGTGGCCGAAAAGTGAGCTCTGCATGATGTGTCCGCTCCCCCTCAGCCCCGGGTCCGGAGCCGGTCGGTGCTGTCCTCGCTGGGCTGTACGACGACGATGCCCTGGCCGGAGAAGGCCATCTGGTAGGCCTCCCCGCTGCCCCGGCCGATCATCGACGAGGCCTTGAAGCTGCGCTTCCCCTTGACCTTGAGGTTCGGGGACCAGGCGACGAGCGCGTCCGGGTCGACGTACGTCTCGTCCTCGCCGCGGCCGCAGTCGACCACGATCGGGGTGCCGCGGGAGGTGATGGCGACCCAGCCGGTGCCGGCGACCTGCACGTTGAACAGGCCCTGGCCGGCGAACTTCGCCATGCCCTTGACCCGCTCCACGCCCCACTGGAGGTGGGCGTCGAAGGCGAGGAGGTTGGTGCCGTTGACGGAGAGGGCGTCGTTGTCGAGGTTGATGCAGACGACGTCCGCGCCGTAGTCGGCGAGGTAGAGGAGGCCGTCGCCGGTGCACTTCATCAGGGGTGCGCCCTCGCCGGTCAGCCACTGGGAGGCCATCTGGCGGACGGCGGGCGGGTTGGGCTCGTACTGGACGAAGCCCTCGTAGGCGACCATCGAGCCGGTGCGCGCGAAGAGGTCCTGGCCGCTCTGCATGGCGACCTTGAGCATGGCGCGGCCGTGGTTCTCCATACGGGCCGTGACGGGGGTCGGGGCATAGCCCGCGAGCTGCTGGTTCATGGCGTTCATGGCGTTCATGTGGGGCTCCCTCAGACCTCGTACGGCTGGACGACGATGAAGTTGCCGGGGGCGCCGCGGAACTGGAGGTTCACGGTCTCCCCGCTGTGGCCCGGGTAGGCGTTGCGGCGCAGCCGGACCTGGCTGGAAATGATCACCTGTGAGGCGGCCGACCAGGCGACGATGGCGTTGCTGTCGGCGAAGGTGGTCGGGGTGACCGGCAGGACGACGGGCACGCCGTGCGTCTTGACGATGACCGTTCCGGAGCCCTGGAACAGCATGGTGAACAGGGCGCCGCCGGGGATGCCGTGGCCCTCGATGCGGCGGACCTCGTGCTGGAGGGACTCGTCGAAGGCGAGGACGTTCTCGGCGGAGACGCAGATGCCGTCGCCCTGGAGCTCGATGGCGTGCAGGTGGGCGCCGTTCTCGGCGAGGAAGACCTGGCCGCGGCCGGTGCAGCGCATCAGCTGCATCTCCTGGCCGGTGGCGTTGCCGACGATGCGGCCGGCGAAGCCGGCGCCCTTGTAGCTGAAGTCCACCTTGCCCTGGTACAGGACCATGCTGCCCTGACGGGCGAGGACGGCCTGGCCGCCCATGGCGAGGTCGACCCGCATGAGCTGCTGGTTCTGCGGGGTCCAGCGGGCGCCGGTGGGGGCCTCCTTGTACGGCTGGAGGGCGGCGGCGAGGCCGGCTCCGGGCCCGGCGGCCTGCGGGGCCTGGCCGTAGGGGGCCGGGGGCTGCTGGCCGTAGCCCGGCTGCTGCCCGTACGGGGCCTGCGGGGCGGGCGGCTGCTGGCCGGGGACCTGGCCGTACGGGGCCTGCGGCGGCTGGCCGTAGGGCGCGGGGGCCGGGGCGGGCGGCGGGACCTGGGCGCCGTAGGACTGCTGCGGCTGCCGGCCGTACGAGGGCGGGCCGGGCTGCTGCGGCGGGTGGGGCGGCTGGCCGTAGGGGGCCGTGGGCGCGCCGAGCGGGGCGACCATGGTCGGCGCCGAGTGCACGGGGGCGGGCGCCGGGGGCTGCGGGGCAGGGGGCTGCTGCTGCGGCGGGGCGTACGGTGCGGGCGCCGGGGCGGCCGGCTGCTGCTGGACCGGGGCGCCGAAGGACGGGGCCGGGGCGGCGGCCTGTGCGGGCGGGGCGAACCCGGGGGCGGCGCCCTGCGGCTGCGCCGGGGCCTGCGGCTCGGGCTGCGGATCTTCCTCGGCGACCTCGCCGCCGAAGTGCTCCAGCAGTGCGGCGAGACCGCCGTCGAAGCCCTGGCCGACGGCGGCGAAGCGCCACACGTCCTTGCGGTAGAAGTCGCCGATCATCAGGGCGCGTTCGGTGCTGAACTCGGCGCCGGTGAAGGAGTAGCGGACGACTTCCTCGCCGCCGGCCACGATCCGGATGTAGCCGGGGCCGATCTGCGACATCTGGCCGGCGCCGTCGAGGGTGGCGCTGAAGGACAGCTTGTGGATGGAGGCGGGCACGTGGTCGAGGGTCACGCGGAAGGACTCGGTGTCCCCGGCCTGCGGGCCGAGCTGCTGGATCGACTCCTCGGGCGACTTCGGCTGGTTGTAGAAGACGAAGTAGCGGTCGTCCGACAGCCGCTCGTCGGCGTCGAGGCCGAAGCAGCTGATGTCGAAGCTGAGCCCGGGCCCGCCGATCTGGACGCCCACGTACAGATCGGTGCCCGCCGTCAGATCACTGATCTTGGCCTTGTGGCCGCGTTGGAATTCCCTGGCCATGTGTCCGACCGTCCCCCATCCCGACTTCGTCTGCTCGATGTGTGCCGCTCAGGCTAACGGCTCCCGGCGACATCCGGCCAAGCCGGGATCGGACCGGTTCCAACCCGGTACCGGCCCGGTACCGACCCGGTTCCGGCACGCCTCGGCGTCCGGCTCCCGTGACGGGAGGTCACTCCTCGCGGGCCGCCGGGACCCGGGGCATGCGCTCCGCCGCGGCCACCCCTTCGAGGAACCCGCGGGCCCGCTCGGTCTTCGGGTACGCCTCCAGCAGCTCCCAGAAGCGGGGGCCGTGGCCGGGCACCAGGAGGTGCGCCAGCTCGTGCAGCAGCACGTAGTCGACGACGTACTCCGGCATTCCCTGGATGCGGTGGGACAGCCGGATGCTGCCCTCCGCGGGGGTGCAGGAGCCCCAGCGGGTGTTCTGGTTGGTGACCCAGCGGACGGAGAGCGGGCGTGCCCGGCCGCTGAAGTACTGCTCGGACAGACGCTCGGCGCGCGCGATCAGTTCCGCGTCGCCGAGGGTCCGCTTGCTCTCCTGGGCGGCGAGCTTGTCGAGCATGACGCCCACCCAGCGCCGCTCCTCCGCCTCGGACATCCGGGCGGGGATCAGGATCACCGTCCGCTCGCCCTCGCGGTAGGCGGACACGGTCCTGCGGCGGCGCGCGCTCCGGCGTACTTCGACGGCGCGCTGTGGCGGGTCGGCTGGCACGCCACGACGGTACCCGGTCGCCGCGGCGGAAGTCCCGCGCGTCCGAGGTTCGAGCATGATCGGTTCGCCGGGGGGCCGCAAACACCACCATTCCTCATCCCATATGACCAATACCCCCTGCCTGTGGACGAACTCCCGCACGCGGTCCGGCGGCCGGGCATGGTGGCGGTGACACGGGATCGGGAATGCGACGGGACGGGGAGGCAGCGATGTATCCGAAGGTGAAGCCGGCGCTGGCGCGGGCATGGCGGGACCTGCAGACGGTCCAGTTCGGGGTGACGCCCGCCCACGCGGTGGTGCTCGGGCCGCTGGACACGGCGACGGGGTCGCTCATCGACCGGATCGACGGGACGCGGGGCATGGAGCTGCTGCGGGCCGAGGGTGCCGGGATGGGACTGCCCGAGGGACAGGTGGACGGCCTGGTCCGGCACCTCGCCGGGGCCGGTCTGCTCGACGACCTCACGGCCGGAGGGCCCCGGGCGCAGGCCGTGCGCCGCCGGCCGGAAGTGCTGGAGCGGCTCGGGCCCGACCTGGGCTCGCTCTCGCTGGTGCACCGGGAGCCCGGCGGCGACCTGCGGGGGGTCGCGGCGCGCAGGGCGTTGCGGGTCCAGGTGCGCGGGAGCGGCCGGGTGGGGGCGGTGATCGCCGCCGTGCTGGCGGGGGCCGGGGTGGGCCGGGTCGACGTGCTCGACGGGGGCCGGGTGGAGGCGGCCGACGTGGCTCCGGGCGGGCTGGATCCGGGGAGCGTGGGCCGGCCCCGGGCGGAGGCGGCGGGGGCTCGGGTGCGGGAGGCGGCACCGGGGCGGGCTCCGGGGCCGGGCGATCCCGGCGGACCGGGGCCCGAACCGGCCCTGGTGGTGCTCGCGCCCCGGGACGGCCTCCAGGCATGGGCCCCCGATCCGGCGACGGCCGCCGACTGGGTGGCGAGCGGCACACCGCACCTGTACGCGGGGGTGCTGGAGGGGACGGGGCTGGTGGGGCCCCTGGTGCTGCCGGGCTCCACGGCCTGCGCGGGGTGCATGGAGCGCGACCGCGTCGACCGGGACCCGGCCTGGCCCCGGATGCTGGTCCAGTGGCGCTCGGCGCACCGTCGGCGCGGGGCGGGGGCCTGTGACCTGGGGCTGTCCACGGCGGTGGCCGGCCTCGCGGCGGCGCACGCCCTGGCCTTCCTCGACGGGCAGCTGCCCGCTTCGGCGGCGGCGCGGTGGGAGGCCGCCCTGCCCGGGCTGCACTGGGAGCGGACCGCGCTGCGCCCGCATCCGGACTGCCCCTGCGCGGCCGCCGCCCCCGAGCCGGCCTCGGAGCCGCCCGCGGAACCTGCGGCGAACCCGGTGGCCGACCGGGCGGCGGGCTCCGGGGCGGTGCGGTCGTGAGCCGCCTGACTCCCGCCGGAGCCGGGGCGGGTGCCCCGGTCCGGGGGCCCGGGGGGTCATGGCAGGATGCGATGGGGGCCGAGCCGCGTCCCGAACCGCCGCTCGCGGCACAGCAGTCCGGAAACTGGAGGGGCTCATGTCTGATCTTCCCCGGAAGGCGGTCACGCGCACCGTCAAGCTGGCCGCGCTCCCACTCGGGATCGCGGGCCGGGCCACCTGGGGGCTGGGCAAGCGGATCGGCGGCAAGTCGGCCGAGATCGTGGCCCGCGAGCTCCAGCAGCGCACCGCCGAGCAGCTGTTCCGCACGCTCGGGGAGCTGAAGGGCGGCGCGATGAAGTTCGGGCAGGCCCTGTCGGTGTTCGAGTCGGCGCTCCCCGAGGAGGTCGCCGGTCCCTACCGGGCGGCGCTGACCAAGCTCCAGGAGGCGGCCCCGCCGCTGCCGGCCTCGCGGGTGCACGAGGTGCTGGCGGAGCGGCTCGGCGAGGACTGGCGGGACCTGTTCGAGGAGTTCGAGGACAAGCCGGCCGCGGCCGCCTCGATCGGGCAGGTGCACCGGGCGGTGTGGCACGACGGCCGGCAGGTGGCGGTCAAGGTCCAGTACCCGGGGGCCGGGGAGGCGCTGCTGTCGGACCTCAAGCAGCTGAGCCGGTTCGCGGGGCTGCTGGGGCCGCTGGTTCCGGGCATGGACCTCAAGCCGCTGATCACCGAGCTGCGGGACCGGGTCGCGGAGGAGCTGGACTACGAGCTGGAGGCCGAGGCCCAGCGCACCCACGCCGATGCCTTCGACGGCGACGAGGACGTGGTCGTCCCGGACGTCGTGCACCAGGGTGACCAGGTGCTGGTGACGGAGTGGCTGGAGGGCACGCCGCTCTCCGAGGTGATCGCCGACGGGACGCGGGAGGAGCGCAACCGCGCCGGACAGCTGCTGGCCCGGTTCCTGTTCTCCGGGCCCGCGCGCACCGGTCTGCTGCACGCCGATCCGCACCCGGGCAACTTCCGGCTCGTGTCGGGCGCCGACGGCCGGATGCGTCTGGGCGTACTGGACTTCGGCACGGTGGACCGGCTGCCGGGCGGCTGGCCCAAGCCCATCGGACGCTCGCTGCGGATGACCCTGGACGGGGACGCCGAGGGGGTCTACGGCCACCTGTGCGCCGAAGGGTTCGTCAAGGAGAGCATCGAACTCGACCCGGACGCGGTGCTGGACTACCTCAAGCCCATCATCGAGCCCGCCGAGGCCGACGAGTTCACCTTCACCCGGCCGTGGCTGCGCGGCCAGGCGGCGCGGATCGCCGATCCCCGCTCCCCCGCCCACCAGTTGGGCCGGCAGATCAACCTGCCGCCGTCGTACCTGCTGATCCACCGGGTGACGCTGAGCACCATCGGCGTGCTGTGCCAGCTGGGCGCGACGGTGCGGCTGCGCGACGAACTGGACTCCTGGCTGCCGGGGTTCCTGCCCGAGGACTGATCCGGGCGGACCGGGCGGGCCTCACCACCAGGAGGAGTCGAGCCTGCCCTCGATCGCCCGGAGGTTGGCGCGCGCGCAGTCGACGCAGAAGTACTGTCTGGCCCCGTTCTCCACCGAACACGTCCAGGTGGGCGGCGGCGGGGCGCCTTCCGGGGAGCGGGCACCGCAGCGCGCGCAGACGACCGGCTGGGCCTCGGGCCCCGGCGGGGTGGGTGGGGGGGTCGACTGGTCCACCACCAGACGATATCCCCGCCGGCCCGTGCGGGGCCCCGCAACGCACCGGGGGGACCGGTCCGTTCGGACCGGTCCCCCCGGTGCCGTCGTCGCCGGCTGTGGTCAGCCGGCTCCGGCGGTGTTCACTTCGTTTTCAAGAGGCCTTCGAGCCGCTTCCGAGCCCGGTCGGGGCTCTTCGCGTGCTCAGTGCATGACGGCCATGGCCAGCGCGCGCCGGGCGCGCATGGAGACGCGCTCGGCCTTGCGCTGCATGCGCCGCGCGGCGACCAGGCGCAGGGCGTGACGCTCGGCGTCCACCTCGCGCATGCGGTCGTCCATATGGGCACGGGCCAGGGCTTCTGGGATGAGTTGCATTTCGCGGGTCCTGTTCTGACGCGAGGTGATCGCGCCTGCGGTGATGAAGTCTGCGGTGGCGGAGCCGTGCGGCTGCTCGCTCGTGGTGGCGTGGGGGGACATGGGGGCCTGCTTCAAGGGGTCGTGCGTCAGGGGGCGGTCGATGGTTCCGGTGGCGGTCATGCCGCTGCAACCGGGTTCTTGCGCGGACGGCCGCGGGGCCGCTTGCGGGCCACGACCACGCCCTGAACGAAGAGCTCTCCGCCCCAGACGCCCCAGGGCTCGCGGCGCTCCTTGGCGCCGGCGAGGCAGGCCTCGACCAGCGGGCAGGTGCCGCAGAGGGACTTGGCGTACTCGACGTCCGCCGGGGACTCGGCGAAGAAGACCTCGGGGTCGAAGGTGCGGCAGGGAACGGGTACGCCGAGGTTCTCGATGGCGTCGTCGAGCGCGGTGAGCGCGGTGAGGGGGGTCAAGGCGGGGTCCTCCGGGACTGCGGGCGGGGAGATCGTTTGGGTCTGCGGTACGGACGGGGCGTGCGCTTCGAGTTGCACGGTGTTTTCTTCCTCGTCTTGTTCGGCTAGTCGTTCCGGCCGGTCGGCCGGGTGGCGGCTGTGGTACCTGGTCTTGCCAGTCCCGAGGCCCCTTCGCTCCGTCCTCCCCGTTCGGGGCAAACAGAAGGGCCGCGGATCCCGGGTGGGGTTCCGCGGCCCTGAAGGCGCCGGCCTGATCGTGCGATCAGGCTGGATCACTCCAGGGTTCGAGCCCGCGGAAGGCCCACATCAGGTGGTGCTGCTGCTGCGTCTGCGTCTTGACTCCGGCACCGGCCGCGGCCGCGAAGCCATAGGCGCCGTGCGCCTTCCGGGCTTCCGCTACTGCCACCAGTGCCTTGGTCGGTCGCTCATTGCGCTCGCTGACCGGAAGGGTCGCCAGCAGGGCGGGGCCGTCAGCGGTAATCGCGGACAGACCGGTGCCCAGGAGGGAGACGGAACCGAGCAGGCAGGAAGCGTCGACCGAGCGATCGGTCATTTTGGTGAAGGTCATGAAGCTGGTCACTGGTCTCGCCTCCTCTCGGCGTCTCGGGGACTGGGCTGTGAGGCCCGTCCCATGTATTCGGATAAGTACAGCACGGATCCGGAGCTTCGGAGAAGCCACCGTTTCCGTTGCTAAGAACCTATGGGGCTTCGCCGGGCATGTGCAAACTATTTTTCCGACGAGTTTCTACGCGTCGTCAGGATCCTCACCGTCAGTCTCCTGACCAGTACAGATGGCCAGCACGTCGGCCCCGTACCGGTCGAGCTTGCGGCCGCCCACGCCGGAGATCATCGAGAGCTCTCCCGGCTCGGAGGGCGCCGCCTCGGCGATCGCCATGAGCGTTTTGTCGGTGAAGACGCAGTATGCGGGCATTCCCTGGAGTTTCGCCTGCCCGGCGCGCCAGTCGCGCAGCCGCTCGTAGAGGCCCTCGTCCATGTCCGACGGGCAGTCCCCGCAGCGCATCAGCTTGATGTCCCCGGCCTCGGTCAGGGTCCGGCCGCAGACCCGGCACAGCACCGGCCCGCGGCGGCCCCGCTTGCGCGGCGCGCCCTCGGCCGGGACGCCCGGCCGGGCGGCGGGGGCCGCGGAGCCCGGCCGCAGCCCGTTCAGGAAGCGGCTGGGGCGACGGGAGGCCCGGCCGCCCGGAGCCCGGGAGAGGGCCCAGGAGAGGGTCAGGTGCAGCCGTGCGCGGGTGACGCCGACGTACAGCAGCCGGCGTTCCTCCTCGACCTGCTCGTCGGTCTTGGCGTAGGTGATCGGCATCATGCCGTCGGTGAGGCCGACCAGGAACACCGCGTCCCACTCCAGGCCCTTCGCGGCGTGCAGCGAGGCGAGGGTGACGCCCTGGACGGTCGGCGCGTGCTGCGCGGCCCGCCGCTCGTCCAGTTCGACGGTGAGCTCGGCCAGCCCCGCGCCGGGGCGGGAGCGGGCGAAGTCCTCGGCGAGGCGGACCAGCGCGGCCAGCGACTCCCACTGGTCGCGCACGGCGCCGGAGCCGGCCGGCGGCTCGGCGGTCCAGCCGGTGGAGCTCAGCACGGCCCGGACCTGGGCTCCGAGCTCGACGAGGTCGTCGAGCAGCGGGTCGTTGCCCGCGGAACGGGCGGCTCCGCGCAGTGCGAGGACCGCCTTCTGCACCTCGGCGCGCTCGAAGAAGCGCTCCGCGCCGCGCAGCTGGTACGGGACGCCGGCGTCGGCGAGGGCCTGCTCGTAGACCTCGGACTGGGCGTTGATGCGGTAGAGGACGGCGATCTCGCCGGCCGGGACCCCGGCGGCGATCAGGTCGCGGACCCGGCGGGCCACGCCCTCGGCCTCGGCGGGCTCGTCGGGGTACTCGGCGTAGACCGGGTCGGGGCCGGGCTCGCGCTGGGAGACCAGCTCCAGCCGGTGCTCGGCGGCCCGGCCGCGGGCCTGGTTCAGCAGGCCGTTGGCGAGGTGCACCACCTGGGGGGTGGAGCGGTAGTCGCGGACCAGCTTGACCACGGTGGCCTGCGGGTAGCGGGTGCGGAAGTTCAGCAGGTGGTCGGGGGTGGCGCCGGTGAAGGAGTAGATCGTCTGGCTGGCGTCGCCGACCACGCAGAGGCTGTCGCGGTCGCCGAGCCACAGCTCCAGCAGTCGCTGCTGGAGCGGGCTGACGTCCTGGTACTCGTCCACCACGAAGTGCTGGTACTGGGCGCGGATCTGCTCGGCGATGTCGTGGCGGTCCTGGAGGATGCCGACGGTGAGGAGCAGCACGTCCTCGAAGTCGATCATGCCGCGGTCGCGCTTGAGCTGCTCGTACGTGCCGTAGATCTGGGCGATCTCCGCCATGTCGCGGGGGGCCTCGCGGCCCGCCTTGAGGGCGGCGGCCGGGTAGTCGGAGGGGACGGTCTGGGTGACCTTGGCCCACTCGATCTCCCCGGTGACGTCCCGCAGCTCGTTGCGGTCGAGGCGGACGCGGCAGCGCGCACCTGCCTCGGCCACGAACTGGATCTTGCGCTCCAGGAGCCGGGGCACCTCCCCGCCGATCGCCCGGGGCCAGAAGTACTGGAGCTGGCGCAGGGCGGCGGAGTGGAAGGTGCGGGCCTGGACCCCGCCCGCGCCCAGGGTGCGGAGCCGGCCGCGCATCTCGCCGGCGGCGCGGTTGGTGAAGGTGACGGCGAGCACGCTGGCCGGCATGAGCTGGCCCGAGCGGACCCCGTAGGCGATGCGGTGGGTGATCGCACGGGTCTTGCCGGTCCCGGCACCCGCCAGCACGCACACCGGACCGCGCAGGGTCGTCGCGACCTCGCGCTGCTCAGGGTCCAGGCCCTGGAGCACGGCGTCGGCGTCGACGTCGGGCGCGCCGCCGCCGGCCGGTACGGATGAGGAGTGCGTTGCTGCTGTCACCCCGCCATGCTGCCAGGTCCGGTGGGTCGGACGGGAAACCCGTCCACAGCCCCGCGGGATCCGTCATACCGGGTGGAACGGCGTACCGGCAGGTCCGGCGGGGGGCGGACCGGGCGGCAGTCGGATCGGTCACACCGGGCGGCCCCGCGGGAATGGAGGGGCCGGGCGGGACGTTCGACTCCTCGGATCACCGACCGGCACCGCGGTCCCCGTCGGCACCGCGATCCGCCGCGATCCACCGAGACCTCACAGAGGAGCGAGCATGCAGGACACGGGCACCGTCACGATGTACAGCACCACCTGGTGCGGCTACTGCCGTCGGCTGAAGACCCAGCTGGACCGGGAAGGCATCGCGTACAACGAGATCAACATCGAGCTCGACCCGGAGTCCGCGGCGTTCGTGGAGAAGGCCAACGGCGGCAACCAGACGGTTCCGACCGTGCTCGTGAAGTCCGCCGCCGGCAGCGAGTCCGTCATGACGAACCCGAGCCTGGCCCAGGTCAAGCAGGCCCTCGCCGTCTGACCCGCACGTCCCGGAACGGCCCCCGCCGCGGCGGGGGCCGTTCCGCGTCCGCGGACGGGATCAGAGGGCCGCCGGCCCCTTGGGCAGCGGCTGCCCGTACCAGAGCTCGACCAGGCGGGCGGCGATGGAGATGCCCGACGGGGGCAGGACCTCGCCGGCCTCGATCGCGGCGCGGTAGTCCTCGCGGGAGAACCAGCGGGCCTCCTGGATCTCCTCGCCGTCGACCGTGATCTCCGAGCTGACCGCGCGGGCGTTGAAGCCCAGCATCAGGCTGGACGGGAACGGCCAGGGCTGGCTGGCGACGTACTCGACCTCGCCGATCCGCACCCCCGCCTCCTCCCACACCTCGCGGACCACGGACTGCTCTATCGACTCGCCCGGCTCCACGAAGCCCGCCAGCGTCGAGAAGCGGCCCTCCGGCCAGTGCACCTGGCGGCCCAGCAGCGCCCGGTCCTGCTCGTCGGTGACCAGCATGATCACGGCCGGGTCGGTGCGCGGGTAGTGCTCGGCGCCGCAGCCCGGGCAGCGGCGGATGTGGCCGGCCGCCGCGACGACGGTGCGCTCGCCGCAGCGGGAGCAGAACCGGTGCATGCGCTGCCAGTTCTCCAGCGCCACCGCGTGCACCATCAGCCCGGCGTCGCGCGGGTTCAGCAGCAGTCCGGCCTCGCGCAGCCCGGCCGGACGGGCCGACTGGTCCATGCGGCCCGGCAGGGAGTCCTTCTGCAGCGCGAAGTACCGGACGCCGTCCTCGTCCGTGCCCAGGAAGTACCGGTGCGTCTCGGTGACGGGGGCCTCGAAGGCGGGGGTCATCACGATGCCCGTGCCGCCGTCGGGGGTGTCGTCGATCAGCACCTGGCCGCCGGAGACGACGAAGACGCGGGTCGTCGGATGGCTCCACGCCGCGGCGAGCCACGCCTCGTCGAGGCGGTGGTGCGCGGCGCGGTCGATGCCGCTGGGCGCGGTGAGCGACAGAGGACGCTCGGTATGGGTGCTCACTGGTACTTCCAACTCCCCCGGTGGTGGGACAAGGCAGGCGTACGGAACGTGTGTCAGGCGGTGGTGGCGGGGGCGTCGGTCGCCGGCGACCAGTGCGCGGCGAGGTCGCCCCACAGGTAGGCGGTGGTCTCCACGCCCTTGAGGAGCAGGTCCAGCTCGACCTTCTCGTTCGGGGAGTGCCAGCCGTCGGAGGGTACGGAGATCCCCAGGAACAGGACCGGCGCGGCCAGCACGTCCTGGAGGTCGGCCGCCGGGCCCGAGCCGCCCTCGCGGGTGAAGCGGACCTGCTGCCCGAAGGCGCGGCCCATGGCGCGGACCACGGACTGCAGGGCCGGGTGGTCCAGCGGGGTCAGGCAGGGCCGGGTGGGCGCGCCGAAGGTGACGGTGTGCCGGATCCCGGCGGGGACGCGGGCCGCGAGCCAGTCCCGGAAGACCGCCTCGACCTCGTACGGGTCCTGCCCCGAAACCAGCCGGAACGAGAGCTTCAGGTGGGCGGAGGCGGGCACGATGGTCTTGCCGCCGGGGCCCTGGTAGCCACCGCCGATGCCGTTGACCTCGGCGGTGGGGCGGGCCCAGACGCGCTCCAGGGTGGAGTAGCCGGCCTCGCCGGCGGCCGCGTACGACTTGGCCGTGCGCAGCCACTCGGCCTCGTCGAAGGGCAGCTCGGAGATCAGCCGGCGCTCGGCCTCGGTCAGCTCGGCGATGCCGTCGTAGAAGCCGGGCAGGGTGACCCGCCCGTCCTCGTCGTGCAGCGCCGCGACGACGCGGGCGGCGACGGTGGCCGGGTTGGGCACGGCACCGCCGAAGGCGCCCGAGTGGATGTCCTGGTCGGGGCCGTGGAAGTCGATCTCGCAGTCGGCGACGCCGCGCATGCCGGTGCAGACGGTGGGGGTGGTCTCGGACCACATGCCGGTGTCGGAGACGATCACGACGTCGGCGGCGAGTTCGGCGGCGCGGGCCTCGACGAGGTCGCGGAAGTGCGGGGAGCCGGACTCCTCCTCGCCCTCGACGAGCAGCTTGAGGTGCACGGCGGGGGCCTCGGCGCCGGTCGCGGCGAGGTGCGCGCGCAGGCCGAGGGTGTGGAAGAACACCTGGCCCTTGTCGTCGGCGGCGCCGCGCCCGTACATCCGGCCGTCCTTGACGACGGGCTCGAAGGGCTCGGTGTGCCAGCCGTCGGCGAGGGCGGCGGGCTGGACGTCGTGGTGCCCGTAGACGAGGACGGTGGGGGCTGCCGGGTCGGCGGCCGGCCAGTGCGCGAACACCGCGGGGGCGCCGGGGGTGTCCCACACCTCGGTGACCGGGAAGCCGGTCTCCTTGAGCTTCGCAGCGAGCCAGTCGGCGCTGCGGCGTACGTCGTCCGCGTGCTCGGGCTGGGCCGAGACGGAGGGGATGCGCAGCCACTCGGCGAGGTCGTCGAGGAAGGCGGCGCGGTGGGTGTCGATGTACGTGCGGACGACGCTGTCCGGGGTTTCGCTCATGGCCACGAGCCTAGCCGTCCGCCCGGGGGGCGCCGTCCGTGCCCGATTTGCCTTGGAGGATCCGCTCAAGACGGTCCCGTCCGGGCAGGTCACGGGGGCGGATGACGCGGCCGCTGCGGACGTGCAGGAAGGCGGCGGAGACCCGGTCGAGGGGGGTGCCGGTGGCCTCCGCCCAGGCGAGGCGGTACACGGCGAGCTGGAGCGGGTCGGCCTGGGTGGTGCGGCCGGTCTTCCAGTCGACCACCTCGTACGAGCCGTCGGGGTTGCGGTACACGGCGTCGATCCGGCCGCGGATCACCCGGCCGGCGAGGGTCAGCTGGACGGGGGCCTCCATCCGGTACGGGGTGCGCTCGGCGTACTCGCTGCGCTCGAAGGCGGCCTTGAGGGCGGCGAGGTCGGCCTCGTCGGCGATCTCCTGGTCGGAGCCGGGGAGGTCGGCGGCGGGGTCGAGGAGGTCGTCGAGGAGCGGCAGGGGCAGCTCGTCGAAGCGGGACTCGACCCAGGCGTGGAAGCGGGTGCCCTGGCGGGCCGCGGGCTGCGGGGGCTTGGGCATGGGGCGGGCGAGATCGCGTACGAAGCCCTGCTCGTCGGCGGCGAGGCGCAGGAGCTGGCTCGCGGACAGGGCGGAGGGCAGCTCGACGTCCCGCACGGCTGCGCGGGCGCGGCGGAGCTCGCCCTCCAGGGCGTCGAGGTCCCGGTCCCACGAGGCGACGGCCCGCGCCTCCTCGGGGGTCAGCGGGGCCTCCGGGGGGATGCCGTCGGGGTACGGCCGCGGCCGCGGCTCCGCGCGCTCGGGCCCGGAACCGTCAGGGCCCCCGGGGCCCGCGGCCACGGCTTCGCCGGCCCACAGGTCGTCGACGGGGCCGCCGCTGCCGGGCGCGCCCGGACGGGACCCCGCCGGTACGGCTTCGCCGGCCCAGAGGTCGTCCGGGTCCTCGGCCGCGGGGTCGGGCCGGAGGTTCTCTTCCCCCGCCCCGCCCCTTCCCGGAACCGGGGCTCCGCCCCGGACCCCGCGGGGCCCGTCCCCGGCTGCGCCGGTCCGCACGGGCGATCCCGGCACGCCGGCCCAGGGAGCGTCCTCGGGGGACACCGGGTACGCCGGGCCGCGTCCGGCCGTGCCGGAGGACCCCGCCGGGACATCGCCCCACGGGTCGAAGGGCACGGCTTCGCCCGCCCACAGGTCGTCCCCGTCGGCGGCTGCCGCCGGCACGGCGCCCGCTGCGCCGGGGCGCACGGCTGCGGCTTCGCCCGCCCAGCGGTCGTCCTCCCCGGGGGACACCCCGGCCACTGCCTCGCCCGCCCACAGGTCGTCCGCACCCGCCGGGCGGGAACCACCCACGGCTCCGCCGGGGAGCTCCGTCGGGGCCTCGCCCCACGGGGCCGCGGGCGCCGCTTCGGGCGCCCACAGGTCGTCCGTCGGGGGCGGGGGTTCGTCGGCGTAGGACGGGTCCTCGCAGTGCGGGGGCCAGAGGTAGGGGTCGTCGGCCGGGGGGCGGGAGGTGGTGAGGTGGGCTTCGACCAGGGCGGCCGCGTGGCGGCGGAGGGTCAGGGAGGCCGGGTCCAGGGGCAGGGGCCAGGAGTGGTCCGGGGCGGCGTCGGCGGCCAGGGCCGGGTTCTCGGCGTCGGGGGCCGGTTCGTCCGCCCAGTCCTCGATCTCGCCGAAGCCGGCCGCGCAGTGGTCGTGGAGGGCGGTCAGGAAGGCCGAGGGGCCCCGGCGGCGCTTCTGGGTGGGGCCCCACCAGTGGCCCGAGGCGAGGAGGAGGGAGCGGGGGCGGGTGAAGGTCACGTAGCCCAGGCGGAGCTCCTCGGTCTCCTTGTGGGACTTGAGGGCCGCCTTGAAGGACTTCAGGCCCGCCGAGGTCCAGGCCGGGTCGGCCGGGAGGGTGTCGGCGTCGCCGCGCAGGGCGTACGGGAGGACCTTTGGGTACGAGGTCCAGGCCTCGGGGGCCTTCTCCTTCGGGAAGGAGCCCGCGCACAGGTCGGGGACGACCACCACGTCCCACTCCAGCCCCTTGGACTTGTGGGCCGTGAGGACCTTCACCGTGTTCTCGCCGCCGGGCAGGGCGTGGTCGAGGCCCTTCTCGTACTGGGCGGCCGTGCGCAGGAAGCCGAGGAAGGCGAGCAGGGTCGCCTCCCCGTCCAGGGCGGCGAAGCCGGCCGCGACGTCCAGGAAGCCGGACAGGGTCTCGCGGCGGCGGGCCGCCAGCGCGTGGGGGGAGGCCGACAGCTCCACGTCCAGGCCCGTCGTGGCCAGGACCCGGTGCAGGACGTCCATCAGGGGGTCGGAGAGCGAGCGGCGCAGGTCGCGGAGCTCCTGGGCGAGGTGCGCGAAGCGGACCCGGGCGGCGGCCGAGAAGGGCAGCTCCTCGGGCGCCGAGCCGTCCAGGAAGGTTTCCAGCGCGTCGGCCAGGGAGACCACCTCGGCCGGGTCGACGCCCTCGACCGCCGCCGCGAGCCGGCCGTCGGGCCCCTCGGAGGCGCCGGGGCGGGCCACCAGCTGCCGGGCCAGGCGGCCGAGCAGGGCCAGGTCGCGGGCGCCGATCCGCCAGCGGGGGCCGATCAGGAGACGGACCAGGGCGGCGTTGGCCCCCGGGTCCTGGAGCACCTCGCAGACGGAGACCAGGTCGGCCACCTCCGGGAGGTGGAGCAGGCCGGAGAGGCCGACGACCTCGACCGGGACGTCCCGGGCCACCAGGACCGCCTGGATCTGCGCGAAGTCGGCGGCCGAACGGCACAGGACCGCGATGTCGCCGGGCTCCCGGCCCGTACGGACCAGGTGGGCGACGGAGTCACCGAGCCACTCCAGCTCCTCGGCGTGGGTCTCCAGCAGGGCGCAGCGGACCGTGCCTTCGTGTTCGGCGCCCGGGGCGGGGCGCAGGGCCTCGACGCCCTCGTGCATGGCGCGCAGCGGGGCGGCGAGGCCGTTGGCCAGGTCGAGGAGGCGGCCGCCGCTGCGCCGGTTCTCGCTGAGGGAGAGGCGGGTCGCGGGGCGGCCGTCGGCGTGCGGGAAGTGCTCGGGGAAGTCGTCGAGGTTGGCGACGGAGGCCCCGCGCCAGCCGTAGATGGCCTGGCAGGGGTCGCCGACGGCGGTCACGGCGTGCCCGGTGCCGCCGCCGAAGAGCCCGGACAGCAGCAGCCGCTGGGCGACGGAGGTGTCCTGGTACTCGTCGAGGAGGACCACCCGGAACTCCTCGCGCAGCAGGGCGCCGACCTCCGGGCGGGTGGTGGCGAGCCGCGCCGACAGGGCGATCTGGTCGCCGAAGTCGAAGAGGTCGCGGGAGCGCTTGGCGGCGCGGTAGCGGGTGACCAGTTCCAGCAGCTCCAGGCGGCCGCGTACCGCCTCGGGGACCTTGCGCAGGTCGTCGTTGGTGAGCCGGGCGTCCGCCAGCCCGTCGAGCAGGGCGGTGTCGTACGCGCGCAGGGCGTCCGGTTCGACGAGGTGCTCGGAGAGCTCCCCGTCGAGCGCGAGGAGGTCGCTGACCAGGTCGGGGACGGACTTGGTGAGGGAGGGGTAGGGGCCGGGGGCCTCGCGGAGCACCTTCGCGGCGAGCTGGAAGCGGGTGGCGTCGGCGAGGAGGCGGGCGCTGGGCTCCAGGCCGATGCGCAGCCCGTGGTCCTTGAGGAGCTGCCCGGCGAAGGCGTGGTACGTGGAGATGCGGGGCTCGCCGCCGGCCGTCCCGGCCTCGACGTCGGCCGGGGAGGGGTCGGGGTCGGTGACGCCGGCCCGGGCGAGGGCGGTGCGGACGCGCTCGGCCAGCTCGCCGGCGGCCTTGTTGGTGAAGGTCAGGCCGAGGACCTGTTCCGGGGCGACCGTGCCGGTGCCGACCAGCCAGACCACGCGGGCGGCCATGACGGTGGTCTTGCCGGAGCCGGCGCCCGCGACGATGACCTGGGGGGCGGCGGGGGCGGTGACGCAGGCCAGCTGTTCGGGCGTGAACGGGATCCCGAGGAGCTCCTTGAGCTGCTCGGGGTCGTCGAGGGCGGGGGCCCGCCCGGACACGTACGCGGTCACCTCAAAAGGCTAGCCGGAGCCGCCGACACTCCCGGCCCGCGTCTCATTCGACGGTCTGGCGGCCCTCGGGCAGGGCGCTGCACGCGCTGCGGAAGGTGCAGCGGGCGCAGTGTTCGCCGGTGGCGGGGGCGAAGCGTTCGTCGAGGACCCGGCCGGCGGCGGTGGCCAGCAGGTCGCCGACCCATTCGCCGGAGCCGCCGCCGGACAGCGGTTCCTGCGCCTGGATCTTCGGGACCTCGTCGCCGCCGTCGCGCTTGGCGGCGCCCTGGCGCAGCTGGACGAGTTCGGCGCCGCCGGGTTCGGGGCGGCGGCCGTCGAAGACCTCGTCGACGGCGCCCTCGCGGACCGCGAGCTGGTAGACGGCGAGCTGCGGGTGCCGGGCGACCTGGTCCCTGGTCGGGGCGCCCTTGCCGGTCTTGAAGTCGACGACGTACGCGCGGCCCTGCGGGTCGGCCTCGACGCGGTCCATGGAGCCGCGGATCCGTACGGCGTACTCGCCGGCGTCGAGGGTGACGTCGAAGTCGTGCTCGGTGGCGACGGCGGCCCGGCCGCCGCGGTCGGTGGTGTGCCAGCGCAGGAAGCGTTCCAGGGCGGCGCGGGCGTTGTCCTTCTCCTGGCGGGACTTCCAGGGTGCGTCGAAGGCGAGGGCGTCCCAGACGGAGTCGAGGCGTTCCATGAGGACGGCCAGGTCGGCGGGGGTGCGGCCGGAGGCGACCTCGTCGGCGAGGACGTGGACGACGTTGCCGAAGCCCTGGGCGGCGGTGGAGGGGGCGTCGGCCTTGACCTCGCGGCCCAGGAACCACTGGAGGGAGCAGGTGTTGGCGAGCTGGTCCAGGGCGCTGCCGGAGAGGGTGACGGGCCGGTCGCGGTCGCGCAGCGGGACGGCGGAGGCGGTGGGCTCGTACAGGCCCCACCAGCGCTGCGGGTGCGCGGCGGGGACGAGGGGGCGGTCGTCGTCGTCGGTGAGCGCGGCGAGGCGGGCCAGGCGGCGGGCGGCGGCGTCGCGCAGGGCGGGGGACGCGTCGGGGTCGACGGTGGTGGCGCGGAGCTCGGCGACGAGCGCGGGGACGGCCAGGGGGCGGCGGGGGCGGCCGGTGACGTCCTTGGGGGTGACGCCGAGTTCGGTGAGGAAGCGGGAGGGCTGGTCGCCGTCCTCGGCGGGGGCCTTGACGGCGGTGACGACGAGGCGGTGGCGGGCGCGGGTGGCGGCGACGTAGAAGAGCCGCCGCTCCTCGGCGAGGAGGGCGCCGGGGGTCAGGGGTTCGGCGAGGCCGTCGCGGCCGATCCGGTCGGCTTCGAGGAGGGAGCCGCGGCGGCGCAGGTCGGGCCAGAGTCCTTCCTGGACCCCGGCGACGACGACGAGGCCCCACTCCAGGCCCTTGGAGCGGTGGGCGGTCATGAGGCGCACGGCGTCGGTGCGGTGCGCCTTGCCGGCGAGGGTGTCGGCGGCGATGTCCTCCGCCTCCAGCTGTTCGAGGAAGTTGAGCGCGCCCCGGCCGCCGGTGCGTTCCTCGGCGCGGGCGGCGGTCTCGAAGAGGGCGCAGACGGCGTCGAGGTCCCGGTCGGCGTTGCGGCCGGCGGCGCCGCCGCGGCGGGCCTGGCGTTCGAGGCGCTGCGGCCAGGGGGTGCCGTCCCAGAGGGTCCAGAGGGCCTCTTCGGCGGTGCCGCCGCCCTGGAGCAGCTCGCGGGTCTTGCGCAGCAGCAGGCCGAGGCGCTGCGCGCCGCGGGCGTAGGCGGGGTCGTGGGCGGTGAGCCGCTCGGGCTCGGCGAGGGCGCGGGCGAGCAGCACGTCGGAGGGCGCGGGCACGGCGGCCCCGGCGGCCCGCTCCTCGTCCCGCAGCGCCCGCCCGAGCCGGCGCAGGTCGGCGGCGTCCATCCCGCCGAGCGGCGAGGTGAGCAGCACGACGGCCTCCTCGACCCCGACCCACCCTTCGCCTCCGGCGGTGGCGGGGTCCTCGGGGGTTCCCCCGGACCCGGCGGTGCCCCGTGCGTCCCCGGCCGGGCCGGTGGGAAGGTCCCGCCCACCCACCCCGAGATCACGAGCGGGCTCGTGCACCCCGGCGCGGTCCGCCACGACTCCTTCGGCATGCGACGCGGCCGGACCGGAACCCCCGGCAGCCTCCGGCAGGAGGGCCGACACCGCGGCGGCGCCCGCACCCGGCTCCGACAGGGCAGCGGCGTCCGACGGGACAACCCCGTCCACGTCCCCGCCCGGCAGGGCCGCGGCGTCCGGCACCCCGCCCAGCAGGGCAGCGGCGTCCGGCAGGACAGACCCGTCCCGGCCCTCGCCCGGCAGAGCAGCAGTGCCCGGCAGGGCGGGCGCGCCCGGCAGGGCAGACCTGCCGTCCCCGCCCGGCAGGGCAGCGGCGTCCGGCAGGACAGACCCGTCCCGGCCCTCGCCCGGCAGAGCAGCAGCGCCCGGCAGCGCGCCCGGCAGGGCGGCGGTGTCCAGCAGGACAGACCCGTCCCGGCCCTCGCCCGGCAGAGCAGCAGTGCCCGGCAGGGCGGGCGCGTCCGGCAGAGCAGCAGTGCCCGGCAGCGCGCCCGGCAGCGCGCCCGGCAGGGCGGCGGTGTCCAGCAGGACAGACCCGTCCCGGCCCTCGCCCGGCAGGGCACCCGCGTCCGACGGGACAGGCCCGTCCACGTCCCCGCCCGGCAGGGCAACCGCGTCCGACGGGACAGCCCCGTCCGCGTCCCCGCCCGGCAGGGCCGCGGCGGAGGCGGTGAGGCGGAGGGCCGTCAGGAGGGGGGAGACGGCGGGTTCGTGGCGGAGGGGGGTGGAGGCGGCGTCCGTTTCCGCCGGGACTCCCGCCGCGATCAGGGCGCGCCGCATCGCCGGCAGGGTGCGGCCGCCCGCGCGGACCAGGACGGCCATGTCCCGCCAGGGGACGCCGTCCTCCAGGTGGGCGCGGCGCAGGACGTCGGCGATGTTGTCCAGCTCGGCGCCGGCCGTCGGGTACGTGTACACCTCCACGCTGCCGCCCTCCCGGACCGGCGCGAGGTCCCGGTGCGCCCGGACGGCGGCCGCGGGCAGCCGCGGGACCGGCATGCGGGTGGTGAGCAGCCGGGTGGCGGCCAGCAGGTTCGCGCCCGAGCGGCGGCCCGTGGTGAGGGCGCGGACCGCCGCGCCGGGGAAGGCCGACTCGAAGTCGAGGACGTTGTTGATGTCGGCGCCCCGGAAGGCGTAGATCGACTGGTCGGGGTCGCCGAAGGCCACCAGCGTCCCGGCCGGGCCGTTCAGCGCGCGCAGCAGCCGCAGCTGGGAGGCGTCGGTGTCCTGGTACTCGTCCACGAGGATCACGTCGTAGGAGGAGGCCAGGGACGGGGTCTCCTCCGCCAGCAGGACGGCGCGGTGCAGGAGCTCGGAGTAGTCCAGGGAGCCCTGGAGGTCGAGGACGTCGAGGTACTCGGAGAGGAAGGCGGCGGCCGCCTTCCAGTCGGGGCGGCCGATCCGGTCGGCGAAGGTGGCGAGGGACCCGGGGCCCAGGCCCAGTTCGCGGGCGCGGGCCAGCACGGCGCGGACCTCGTCGGCGAACCCGCGTGTGGTCAGCGCGGCCCGCAGGTCGTCCGGCCAGCGGATGGACCGCAGCCGCCGCTGGCCCTCCAGCAGGGTGCGGACCATCACGTCCTGCTCCGGGCCGGACAGCAGCCGCAGCGGGTCGGCGAAGAGCTCGTGGTCCTGGTGGGCGCGGACCAGGCCGTAGCAGAAGGAGTGGAAGGTGGTGGCCTGCGGGGCGCGGGCGCCGCCGAGCCGCAGGGCGGCGCGGTCGCGCAGCTCGACGGCCGCCTTCCGGCTGAAGGTGAGGATCAGGATCCGGGCGGGGTCGGTGCCCTCCTCCACCCGGGCGGCGGCGGCCTCGACGAGGGTGGTGGTCTTTCCGGTGCCGGGGCCGGCCAGGACCAGCAGGGGTCCCCGGGTGTGATCAACCACCGCCCGCTGGGCTGCGTCCAGAACAGGGGGAGCCACCTGGACCGGCCCGGTGCGCACCAGCCGGTACGCCTCGGGCGTGCGCGTACGCCGCTCCGAGCGGCCGGGAGGAGAGGTGATCACGTGGGGTGCCGGTCCTGGTGGGTCTGCGGTTGCTGCGGTCTGGCCGGCGGTCGCGGCGGTCGGGGGGACCGCCGGCGCGGACGCCGAAGAGGCAACGCTACGCCAACCGCGGCGGCGGCCGCAGTCCGTCCCGCGGGGTGCCGGAGTCGCCCCGGAGGGCGTCGGCGCCGTCCTCCGTACGGGCCTGCGGGTCTCCGTCCGGGTCTCGTATGCCGGAAGCTGTCAGGTGTGAGCCTCGTCGCCCCCGGCCCCTTCCTCCCGCCCGTCCCAGCGTGCCCTGCGCATGGCCAGCCGGGGTTCTCCGGAGGGGGTCTCGCGCAGCGGGGTGCCCTCCGTCCGGTAGTGCTCCAGGGCGCGCCGCTCGCTGCCGGGCAGGGGTACGCCGTCCGCCCGCACCACCCGCCACCAGGGCACGGCTCCTCCGTACAGGGCCATGACACGCCCGACTTGGCGCGGGCCGCCCTCGCCGAGCCACTCGGCGACGTCCCCGTAGGTCATCACCCGGCCGGGCGGAATCCGCTCGGCCACCTCCAGTACCCGCTCCGCGTAGGCGGGCAGCTCTTCGCTCATTCGGCACATGGTGCCGGATGCTCCGGCCGACCCGGTGGAAGCTTTCCTTCCGTACCGGCGCGCACCCTGCTGCCCCGCACGGCCGCCCGTCCGTGCCACCATCTTCCGGGCGGTGACTGGTGATACGTGATCAAGAAGAGACGGATGTGACGGCGAAGGAGCGGGTTGTGAGCCCTCCGGACGGCGCGGCGAGGGGCGATGACGCGCGCCCGGACGAGGCGCACCCCGACGACCCGCCCGGCCACACGCCGACGGCGGCCGACCGCGTCGAGGTGGACGAGCCGCTGCTCGCCGCCCGCGTGCACCGGCCCTCCGACCTGGTCCGCCTGCTCTCCGGGGTCCTCGGCATCGCCGTCGTGCTCGCCATCGCCGCGTTCGCCCACGGCACCACCGCGGGCCTGGAGCAGGACATCACGCAGGGCACCGGCCAGGCGCCGGCCCTGCTGATCAAGGTCGCGGGGCTGGTGTCCAGCATCGCCGTGCTCCTCGTGCCGGTGGCCTTCGCCATCGAACGGCTGATCAAGCGGGACGGACTGCGGATCGCCGACGGCGTCCTCGCGGCCGTCCTCGCGCACGGGGTGACCCTGGCCACCGACCTGTGGGTGTCCGAGGCCGCCCCCGAGACCATCCAGGACGCCCTGACCCGTGCGACGGCCACGGCCGGCTCCACGGACCCGGTGCACGGGTACCTCGCGCCCGTCATCGCGTACATGACCGCCGTCGGGATGACCCGGCGGCCCCGCTGGCGGGTCGCGCTGTGGGTGGTGCTGCTGTTGGACGCCTTCGCCATGCTGGTCAGCGGGTACACCACCCCGTTCTCGATCATCCTGACGGTGCTGATCGGCTGGAGCGTGGCCTACGGGACCCTGTACGCGGTCGGCTCGCCGAACGTGCGGCCCACCGGGCAGAACCTCCTCGCCGGACTGCGCCGCGTCGGCTTCCAGCCGGTCAGCGCGATGCGCGCCGAGGCCGCCGACGGGGACAGCACGGACACCGGCGACCGGGGGCGGCGCTACCACGTCACCCTGGAGGACGGCCCGCCGCTGGACGTCACCGTCGTGGACCGCGAACAGCAGGCCCAGGGCTTCTTCTACCGGGTCTGGCGGCGGATGACCCTGCGCGGGATCACCACCCGGCGCAGCATCCAGTCCCTGCGCCAGGCCCTCGAACAGGAGGCCCTGCTCGCCTACGCCGCGATCGCGGCCGGGGCGAACGCGCCGAAGCTGATCGCCACCTCCGAGCTGGGTCCGGACGCCGTGATGCTCGTCTACGAGCACCTGGGCGGACGCAACCTGGACGCCCTCGCCGACGAGGAGATCACCGACGAGCTGGCCCACAACGCGTGGGAGCAGGTACGGGCCCTCCAGTCGCGCCGGATCGCGCACCGCCGGCTCACGGGGGACGCACTGGTGGTGGATCGTTCCGGCAAGGTGATCCTCACGGACCTGCGGGGCGGCGAGATCGCGGCCGGCGACCTGGTGCTGCGGATGGACGTCGCACAGCTGCTGACCACGCTCGGCCTGCGGGTCGGCGCGGAGCGGTCGGTGGCCTCGGCGGTGTCGGTGCTCGGCCCCGACACGGTCGCGGACTGCCTGCCGCTGCTCCAGCCGATCGCGCTGAGCCGCTCCACCCGGGCGACCCTGCGCAAGCTGGCGCGGGAGCGGGCCGACCGGCAGCGGGAGGCCGTACTGGAGTCCTCGCGGGCGGCGAAGGCGGCGCGCGAGGCGGGCTCCGAGGACCCGGCGGCCACCGCGGCGGCCGACCGCAAGGCCGAGAAGCGGGCGCTGGACGACGCCCTGGAGGGGGCGCGGGAGGAGGACCTGCTGAGCCAGATCCGCCAGCAGGTGCTGCTGATCCGCCCGCAGGCCCCGGTGGAGCCGGCCCGGCTGGAACGGATCCGGCCGCGCACGCTGGTGTCCTTCATCGCGGGTGCCTTCGGTGCGTACTTCCTGCTCACGCAGCTGGCCCACGTGGACTTCGCGACGATCATCGGCCAGGCGCAGTGGGGCTGGGTCGGGGCGGCGCTGGCCTTCTCGGTGCTGACGTACTTCGCGGCGGCGATGAGCCTGCTGGGCTTCGTCCCGGAACGGGTGCCCTTCCTGCGGACGGTGGTCGCGCAGGTCGCGGGCTCCTTCGTGAAGCTGGTCGCCCCGGCGGCCGTGGGCGGTGTCGCCCTGAACACCCGGTTCCTCCAGCGGGCGGGGGTCCGGCCCGGTCTGGCCGTGGCGAGCGTGGGCGCGTCGCAGCTGTTCGGGCTGGCCAGCCACATCCTGCTGCTGCTGGCCTTCGGCTACCTGACGGGGACCGAGAAGACCCCGGAGATGGCGCCGTCGAGGACGGTGATCGCGGGTCTGCTGACGGTGGCGGTGCTGGTGCTGGTCGTCACGGCGGTGCCGTTCCTGCGGAAGTTCGTGGTGACGCGGGTGCGGGCGCTGTTCGCGGGCGTGGTGCCGCGCATGCTGGACGTGCTCCAGCGGCCGCAGAAGCTGGTGACGGGCATCGGCGGGATGCTGCTGCTGACCGGCTGCTTCGTGATGTGCCTGGACGCCTCGATCCGTGCCTTCGGGGGCGGCGAGGCCATCAGCTACGCGAGCATCGCGGTGGTGTTCCTCGCCGGCAACGCCCTGGGCTCGGCGGCGCCGACGCCGGGCGGCATGGGCGCGGTGGAGACCACCCTGACGCTGGGTCTGATCGCGGCGGGACTGGAGAAGGAGGTCGCGATCTCGGCGGTGCTGCTGTTCCGGCTGATGACCTTCTGGCTGCCGGTGCTGCCGGGGTGGGTGTCGTTCAACTTCCTGACCCGCAAGGAAGCCATCTAGCTCCGCAGGTCCCGCCGCCTGGGTGGGTGGGTGGGCCCTGGGGGCTCCGCCCCCAGACCCCCGCGCCTCAAACGCCCGCGAGGCGGAAATCAGCCACGCCCGCCGGTGAGGCGCGGGCGCGGGAGCGCCCAAGGGGGTACGGGGCCGAGCCCCCGGGGACCGGGGAATGGGGGGT